>CAXBDO010000393.1:0-2308 GCA_963974165.1 uncultured Aequorivita sp. | reverse complement strand
CCTTGTAAATCTTGGTTCGCCAGATAGTACCGACCCAAAAGACGTAAAAAAATACCTCGATGAATTTTTGATGGATCCACGGGTAATAGACGTACCATTTTGGTTGCGTTCGTTTATTGTTAGGGGAATTATCCTGAATACGCGGCCTAAAAAATCGGCCGAAGCCTATCAAAAAATATGGTGGGACGAAGGTTCGCCCTTGATTGTTCTTTCAGAAAGGCTTCAGAAAAAAATTCAAGGAAAAACCAATATTCCCTTAGCATTGGCAATGCGCTACGGCAGTATGACCCTTAAAAAAGGATTGCAGGAATTGGTAGACCAAGGCGTAGATGAAGTGCTTACAATTCCGCTCTATCCGCAATTTGCAATGGCAACTACCGAAACCATTGATGTAAAAGTGGAAGAACTTAAAAAGGAATTTTTCCCACAGTTGGAAATTACTTCGCTACCGGCATTTTTCAACAAACCGGAATATATTGAAGTACTTTCAAAAAGCATAGCCGAAAAACTGAAAGACTTGGATTACGAACATCTGTTGTTTAGTTATCACGGCGTGCCCGAAAGACATATTTACAAAAGGGATATTACAAAAAGTCACTGCAAAATAGACGGTAGTTGTTGCGCCACACCATCGCCAGCGCACGAATTCTGTTATCGCCATCAATGTTTTAAAACGACGGCTTTGGTTGCCGAAAAACTAAACCTTAAGCCAGGCACTTATTCCAATGCATTCCAATCGCGATTGGGTTTTGATCCGTGGTTAAAACCACCGACAGATAGAACCATAGAACGATTAGCGCTGGAAGGCACTAAAAAAATGGCCATTGTTACTCCAGCGTTCGTGAGTGATTGCCTAGAAACTTTGGAAGAAATTGCGATGGAAGGCCAAGAAATTTTCCACGAAGCTGGCGGCAAGGAATTTACGGTAATTCCGTGCCTAAACGACCGCGATGATTGGGTCGAGGTACTTACAGGTTGGATAGACCAATGGCGCATTGTAGATGTAAAAACCGCAATTGCGGCCTCCTAACCCCCCAAAGGGGAAATTGGACTCTCCGTATAATCAAAATGAGTAAATGAAACCAAATCAATCTGCAGCATTAGGAACCGAATCCATCGGGAGCTTATTGATTAAGCAAGCCGTTCCTGCCTCCATCGGTATTTTAGTGATGTCGCTAAATATTTTGGTCGACACCATTTTTGTGGGCAACTGGATTGGCTCAATTGCAATTGCTGCCATTAATGTTGTTCTGCCAGTTTCCTTCTTTATCGCTGCGCTTGGAATGGCAATTGGTATTGGAGGCTCTTCTATGATTTCACGGGCATTGGGTGCCGGCAATAAAGAACGCGCCCTTAAAACGTTTGGCAATCAAATTACGGTTACACTGTTGCTTACCATAGCCATGGTAGTTTTTGGCCTGGTGTTTATAAATGAATTAATTCCCGCCTTCGGCGGAAAGGGCGACATTTTCGAGCCCGCTAAAATCTATTACCGCATTGTGCTTTATGGCGTGCCGCTTCTGGCGCTTTGTATGATGGGAAATAATGTAATCCGCGCTGAAGGGAAACCAAAGTTTGCAATGATTGCCATGATTATTCCCTCTGTTGGGAATCTTATTCTAGACTATATCCTAATTTATCATTTCGATATGGGAATGGCCGGTGCCGCTTGGGCAACAACCATTTCGTATGGTCTGTGTTTTCTATATGTGCTGTGGTTCTTTTTAAGCAACAAATCGGAATTACAAATAAGTTTGCCGCACTTTGGTCTTGATTTTCCAATTTTGAAGGAGATGTCCGCCCTTGGTTTTGTAACTCTTGCACGCCAAGCCGTTGTGAGCGTTACATATCTATTAATGAACAATATTTTATTCGATATTGGTGGAGAGGCTTCCGTAGCATCGTACGGTATTATTGCCCGAATGTTGATGTTTGCCCTTTTCCCAGTTTTGGGGGTTACCCAAGGATTTTTACCAATTGCGGGCTATAATTATGGTGCGCATCAATTTACCCGGGTTCGCGAAAGTATCAATAAAGCAATACTGTATGCGGGCGGGTTAGGGCTCTTAATTTTTGTAGTAATTATGGTTTTTCCCGAAGCCATTGTTTCGGTATTTACAACAGATCAGGATATTCTCTCTAAAACGCCACATTATATGCGCTGGGTTTTTGCGGCCACCCCAATTATTGCGATCCAGTTAATTGGCTCAGCTTATTTTCAGGCAATTGGCAAAGCCGTACCCGCATTGTTGCTAACACTTACGCGGCAAGGATTTTTCTTTATCCCGCTAATTTTTATTCTTCCCTA
>CAXBDO010000392.1:0-2312 GCA_963974165.1 uncultured Aequorivita sp. | reverse complement strand
AAAGTCTATTTACAGTTTCCCCGGGAACGGTAAAAGGCAGACCCGCTAAAAGTGATGCCATTCTAGCCACATTTCTATTGTCCTCCCCTGCTTGGTTTGCACACCCGAGGATTACATCATCATAAGCTTCTTTTGGGATGTTTGGGTTTCTTTTTACTATTTCAGCAATAACCAATGCAGCCAAATCATCTGTTCTTACAGTACTTAGCGAGCCTTGGTAATTTCCTATCGGGGTTCTAATTCCGTCTATTATATATGCTTCCATTATGGTTTTTTGATTTTTGAATGTCAGATTTTAATTGTTGTGTTTAAAGCTTTTTGAGTTCTTCAATTTTCAATTAATTCCTACAATCGTTAATTTAATAATTCTGAAAAAGTATCACCTTGGTTTATATCGCCGGTTTTATAACCTTTCATAAACCATTTCATACTTCCGTGTGTAAAACTGTCGGGCACAACATTGCCTTGTGTTCTTTTTTGAATAGCGTCGTCGCCCACCGCATTGGCAGCACTTAAGGCTTCTTCAATATCTCCTTCTTCCAGATATTCTTTGTTGTAATAGGCCCAAACGCCCGCATAAAAATCGGCTTGAAGTTCTAACGCAACCGAAAGTCTGTTAGCTTCGCTTCTATTTTGGCGCTGCAACTGACTTACTTTTTGGGAAGTACCCAACAAGGTTTGTACGTGGTGGCCTATTTCGTGTGCCGTAACATAGGCGATGGCAAAATCGCCACCTTTTGCGCCAAAGCGCGATTTCAATTCGTCGAAAAACGCAAGATCCATATACATTTTTTGGTCTGCCGGACAGTAAAATGGTCCAGAGGCAGAGCTTGCATTTCCACAGCCTGTGCTAACTGCATCTGTGAACAACACCATTTTTGGCTCTTTATAATTTCCAATATTGTTTTGGGCAAAGATGTTGTTCCAAACATCTTCCGTATCGGCCAAAACTGTGGCCATAAAATCCCCCATTTCTTGTTCTTGGGCGGTAAGTTCCCGTTGTTCTGTTTGTTGAATGGACTGACTGCCGCCCATTTGCTCCACCAGTGGCGCTAATTGTTGGCCGGTTTCTCCGCCAAAAATTTGCAATGCAATTACTATTAAAGCAACTACACCCCCACCAGCAACCAGTTTGCCTTTTCCGCTCATACCGCGACGATCGTCGAGATTACCGCTTTGTCTTCTGCCTTTCCATTTCATATCTTGAAATTTTTATTTCATTTTATTTTGAATCCTTTCATTTCAAATTTCTTACATCAAGAAATGAAAATCAATATGTTCACTCTTCCCAATCCTTGCTTGTTCTATAAACTACCCCTTTAAACAGCGCTACCAACTCATCGCCACGTCTTACTTCTACTATATTAAAACCCAGTTTATTATTTACCTTTTCAATAACAGATTCGGCAGTAATATAATCACCTTCATTTAATGCTTCAATATGGTTTATAGAGGTTTCTATGGAAACCGAATATTTTCCGTGTGTATTTGCGGCAAAACCGAAGGCCGTATCTGCCAAGGCATAACTAATGCCTCCGTGGGCTTTGTTCATGCTGTTAAGCATTTCCTTGCGAATTGTCATTGCCACCTTACATCTTCCTTTCTTAACTTCCAAAATTTCAATACCGAGCCAAGAACTGAAAGCATCTTGACTTAACATTTTTACAGGTATTTTTTCAGCATCAAGCATTTAAAAAAAGGTTTTATTTTCACGATTCATTTGTCTTAATAAAGGCGAACAGCGATATCGGTCTTCTCGATACTCATCGTAGAGTGCATCCATCAAATCCACACACCAGTCTATTCCTTTTTCATCTGCCCACGCCAATAAACCTTTTGGGTAATTAACGCCTTTGGTCATTGCATTGTCTATATCTTCTGCGGAAGCAATTTTCCAAAACAAAGCATCGGCCGCTTCGTTGATGAGCATTACCAGGATTCTTTCAAAAATCTTTTCATCTGAAATTTTCCCGCTAGTTCTCGACTGCGCTCGAACAGACATTTCCCCAGTTTCAGAATAATTGTAATAGCCCTTGCTGCTTTTTCTTCCTAAATAACCAGCTTCTGCGAAACGCTTTTGGGTGAAGGATGGTTTGTAGCGCGGGTCGAAATAGAATGCCGTAAATACGGTTTCAGTTACGGTGTAGTTTACATCGTTACCTATAAAATCCATCAATTCAAACGGGCCCATCCTGAAATTTCCCAATTCTGTCATCGCCGAATCTATTTCATAAAAAGAAGCAATTCCTTCTTCATATATGCGTAAGGCTTCACCGTAAAATGGCCTTGCAACCCTATTTACAATAAATCCG
>CAXBDO010000391.1:0-2316 GCA_963974165.1 uncultured Aequorivita sp. | reverse complement strand
TCGTGCTGGCGGCGCCAATCTATAATAGGTTTTGGAACGATTCCATTGGAGGCGGTATTGAGGTAAGTGCAAGAATTTAACGCTGGAAAGTGCATTTTTAAATTTTCCATAAGTAATGGCCAAAATGGCGAATTTTAGGTATTTTTACAAGACTGGAAGTTTCAGTAACTGTTGAATTTCAACGAATGTAACCAACTATGTTTTCAAAAGCTAAAAAAAACGAAAGAATTGATGCCGAACAGCGCGAGCAATACGAGTATGCCCGCCAGCGCATTGCACAGAAAAAAAACCTAATGCGCCATTTCGTCCTATTTTTGGTTGGCTCGGTGTTGCTAATAATTATAAACCCCATTTTAGGCTATGGCGAAGGCTTTTTTATTAAAGATTGGTTTGTCTGGGCCATTTTAATTTGGACCTTTATTTTCCTAATTCATCTTTTCAATGTTTTTGTAATCAATAAGTTTATGGACAAGGAATGGGAAGATCGGCAATTGGAAAAACTTAAGCTTCAGCAGGCAGAGCGAATAGCCGAGCTTCAGAAAAGTGTAGATTCAGAATTAGCATTACCAACAAAACTCCAAAACACAGCTACAAAAAGCGAATTAAATAACCCTTTACCTCCAGATGTGCAATGATAACAATGATCGCCGCCGCTGGCCAAAACAACGAATTGGGAAAAGATAATGGACTTTTATGGCATCTGCCAGACGATTTTAGACGATTTAAACAACTAACCACCGAACATTATATTATTATGGGCAGAAAGACTTTTGAGTCTTTCCCTAAGCCTTTACCCAATAGAACCCATTTGGTTATTACCCGCAATAGCGATTATAAAAAACCGGGAGCCATTGTGGTCCACAGTATGCAGGAAGCTTTGCAAACTTCAGAAAATGATAGCCAACCTTTTATTATTGGTGGGGGTGAAATTTATAAAATGGGCCTTTCTTTTGCCGATAAAATTGAGCTTACCCGTGTCCACGCCACCTTTGATGATGCAGATACTTTTTTTCCAGAATTCAACAGAAATAACTGGAAGCTAATTTCTGAAGTTGCGCACCCAAAAGATGAAAGACACAAATATTCTTTTACTTATGAAACTTGGGTTCGCAAGGAATGGACCTAAGATTCCCTTTAAAAATATTCATTGTTTTCCGTACTCCACAAAATAGCGGCCAATAGTGACCTTCAATTAATTGAGGCCAAAGCGCTCGCGGGCGGCGACATCAATCAAGTTTTTCTTTTAAAATGTGCAGAAGGTCGCGTGGTGGTTAAAATTAACGATGCTACAAAATTTCCAGGAATGTTTGCCGCTGAAGCGAAAGGACTGCAACTGTTACGCAAATCTTCGCCCTTTAAAATACCTGAAATATTGCACGAAGGAGAATTGGAAAACATTTCCTATTTGTTGATGGAATATATTTCAAGCGGCCAGCCAGCTTCAAATTTTTGGCAACAGTTCGCTGAAAATTTGGTTACGCTCCATAAAACCTCACAAAAACAGTTTGGCTTAGACCACGATAATTATATTGGCAGCCTTCCTCAACAAAATGGGTTTTGTGTAACAGCAGCAGACTTTTACATAACCCAAAGACTGCAACCGCAGTTTAAATTGGCTGCAAACGAGGGATTTCACTTTAAAAATCTTTCTACATTCTTCAAGAATATTTCCGATGAAATTCCAATTGAGCCACCCTCATTAATTCATGGCGATTTGTGGAACGGCAATTATATGGTTTCGGAAAACGGATTGCCCGTAATGATAGATCCCGCAACTGCTTTTGCGCCAAGGGAAATGGACATTGCCATGATGCAATTGTTTGGCGGCTTTCCCGAAGAAGTTTTTGTAGAATACAATACTATTTTCCCGTTAGCTGAAGGTTGGAAAAACCGCCTTCCACTTTGGCAGCTATATCATCTTTTGGTACATTTAAATTTATTCGGAAGTGGCTATTTACCGCAAGTGAATACAATTGTAAAGCGGTTTTTATAGAATTAATCCTATTTTTGTTTTTACAAAACCAAACTAATGAAAGCATATATTTTTCCCGGACAGGGCGCGCAATTTACCGGTATGGGTAAAGATCTTTATGAGAATTCTTCAAAAGCAAAGGATCTTTTTAACCAAGCCAATGAAATTTTAGGTTTCGACATTACCAAAATAATGTTCGAAGGTACGGCAGATGAATTAAAGGAAACCAAAGTTACACAACCCGCTATTTTTCTTCACTCCACTATTTTAGCAGAAGTAATGGGCGATAAATTTAAACCAGATATGGTCGCCGGGCATTCGTTGGGAGAAATTTCTGCCCTGGT
>CAXBDO010000390.1:0-2326 GCA_963974165.1 uncultured Aequorivita sp. | reverse complement strand
AAGCGCCCATCTTTTGGAAATTCTCACATTTAAAGAAAACCTCCGCGCCAGCAAGTTCATTTATATATGAAGATTTCAGCACTGGGGTATTGTGAACATACGGTTTTACTCGGCTACAAGCTTGCTCCACCTCTTGTTTAGTTGGGATCATACTATACTATTTTCAGATTGAAAAACAGGGCGCGGTTTGTATTGGGAAGCGATTTCGGCAATGGCCTTTATATGTTCGGGCGTGGTGCCGCAACAACCACCAATAATATTGACTAATTGTTTGTCTAAATATTCTTTTACTTGCTCTGCCATTTGTTTCGGACTTTCATCATATTCGCCAAACGCGTTTGGCAGTCCAGCATTGGGATAGGCGCTAATGGCAAGATTGGTGCGGTTTGCAATAACTTCAAGATAGGGCGTTAGTTGTTTGGCCCCCAAAGCGCAATTAAAACCAACACTTATAAGCGGAATGTGTGAAATTGAAATTAAAAAAGCCTCGGCCGTTTGGCCAGAAAGCGTCCTGCCAGAGGCATCGGTTATGGTACCGCTAATCATAATGGGAATATCGAGATTTCGCTCTTCCTTAATTTCATCAATGGCAAAAAGAGCAGCCTTTGCATTTAAAGTGTCGAAAATGGTTTCTACCAAAAGCATGTCTACCCCACCATCAATCAAGGCCTCGGCTTGTTGTTTATAGGCTACCCGCAATTCTTCAAAAGAAACAGCACGAAAGCCCGGGTCGTTTACATCGGGGCTCATACTTGCCGTTTTGTTGGTAGGGCCCATAGCGCCTGCTACAAAACGGGGTTTGTTCGGTTCTTTTAGGGTGAATTCATCCGCAATTTTTTTGGCAATTTTGGCAGATTGGTAATTTAGGTCATAGACCAAATCCTGCATATCGTAATCGGCCATTGCGATAGTGGTGCTGGAAAATGTATTGGTTTCCACAATATCGGCGCCGGCGGCAAAGTATTTTGAATGGATTTCGGCAATTGCATGGGGTTGGGTGATGGATAGCAAATCGTTGTTTCCTTGTACCGATTTGTGGAAATCCTTAAACCGTTCGCCCCGAAAATCTTCTTCCGAAAATTTATAGCGCTGCAGCATAGTACCCATGGCGCCATCGAGAATCAATATTCGGTTTTTTAATGCTAATTGTATTTTATCCATTTCTTGGTTTTTATGATTTAAGTTCAAATCTGCGTGAGGGATGGAGGCATTGTTTGAGCTCTTTATTTTTTTGAAAATAAAAATAAAAGCGAGTGCCGATAGCCCGACCCAGATTGCGAAGAATGAAGCAATTTGGGGCACGCCCAATTACTACATCTAAAAACAATCTAAGATTGTTTCATGCTCGCAATAAAGTATCAAGAAATGGTAAAGGAAAAACCTGTTTGTTGTTATCTATTCCTGAAATAATTTAGGATAGAATGTAGCACCTTCATTCTGGCGAAAGGGTTGCTAAGGCGTCAAAGGGTCTATTCCCTCGGCCTTTCTTGATAACTTATAAATATGAATATGAACTGACACAAAGAAAAGGGATAAATTTTACAATACAAAATTAAGTTGAAGGAAAGACTTAAAACCGCTGCGCTAAAAGACTTAAGAGATAAGACTGATATTCTATTGTCTTATGTCAATTACAATACCTTTCCGTTTAAAATGATGCTGTATGAAATTTTTACGGAAGCTTCAAGCGTAATGGAAACCGAGCAATATTTGTCGAAACTAAGTTGGGCCGCGCGGATGGCTTTTGTCTCGTCTATCTTGCCTTCCAAATAAAGGGTTACGTGAATTGCCTCAAAGGGTTTTGCATCGCGCACCTCTTTGCGCTGCCCTTCTACTTCCATTTTATACGAGGTTATTTCTTGCCGTTGTTTTTTTAAGATCATAACCACATCTATGGCACTACAACCGCCCACGCCCATTAACAAAAGCTCCATAGGGCTCGCACCTTTTGAGGCTTCTTCTGTTTTATTATCAATTAAAACTGGTACGCCCGAAGCGCCTTTGGCTTCAAAAAGATAATTGTCGTTTATTCTATTTAAGGAAACTTTCATATTTCTATTTTTTTAAATCATTTTTGAAAAGCGGAAAGGTAAAAATATGCATTTTGCATTTAGAAGCCCGCAATTATTACAGATTCAAATTAGGGTCTTCGAGTGAATAAGTCGACCCTAGCATTAATACCTAACACCCAAAATTACGCATAAAATTATAGCTATGTGTGAGGCTCAATATTGTATATGCCAAATAATTCGCCAAAAGAGTTTAAATAAAATTGCGGTTCATATAATTTTTTTACTTTTGCCCAAGATAATTTAAGAGGAAAGAT
>CAXBDO010000389.1:0-2336 GCA_963974165.1 uncultured Aequorivita sp. | reverse complement strand
AAAATCTTATAGAAACACCTGCCAAAAAATGGGAATTCCCGTTTTGCTTTTTGAAGGTGGAAAAAGTCGCGAAAGCAATAAATACATTGCAAAAGAAGGGGTTGATGGCATTTTACGGGTGCTAAAACATTTGGATATGCTGGGCACAAGGCACGTGGCGCCAGAGCCCATTGCAAAAACAGTTATTATTGAAAAAAGCAAATGGATTCGCGCCTACAGAAGCGGTCTTTTGCATGTTAAAATAGACTGCAACAAGCACGTTGAAAAGGGTGAATTTCTTGCTACAATTACAGACCCTTACGGCAAAATGCGATTTAAGGTTACTTCGCCAAATGAAGGCTATATCATTAATGTAAACCAATCGCCAATTGTAAATCAAGGCGATGCTATATTCCATATCTCTACTGTAAATACTGCGAATGTAGAGGATGAGGAAATGGAGGATTAGGCCCTCTAGCCCCCAAAGGGAGAAATTCTTTTCTTATAATTATAAATATGGGCGACAAACAGAGCTTACGGTTAAAGTATAAAAACCTTCGCGAGAATCTTTCGGAAGAAGCGGTTGAGGCAATGAGTTTGCAAATTGCGAATCAAGCCCTTAATCTTCCTATATGGGACGCAACAAATTACCATATTTTTCTTTCCATTTTAGCTAAGAAAGAGGTGAATACAGAATATTTGCTGCACATTTTACAGGGAAAAGATAAAAGCATTATTATTTCAAAAGCAGATTTCGCTTCGGGTGAAATGAAGCATTTTTTACTTCAGGAAAATACGGTAATAAAAACCTCGGAATATGGAATTCCGGAACCTGTTGCCGGCATCCAAATTTCCCCAGAAATAATTGAAGTTGTTTTTGTACCACTTTTGGCGTACGACCAAAGTGGGCACCGAGTAGGTTATGGCAAGGGATTTTATGACCGATTTTTATCAAAATGCAGCGCCAATGCTATATTTGTAGGTCTTTCTTTTTTTAAACCGGAACCCGAAATTGTTTTTGGATCTAATGATATTCGACTAAATTATTGCGTTACTCCAGAATCAATTTTCGATTTTTCGGAATAAGAACATATCTTTAATGAATAAACAGCCTTAAAACCGAAACAAAATCATGGAATACGAAAGACCACAACCCACGAGCAATCCACCGGAAAATTATTTAATTTATGCAATCTTAATGACCATATTTTGTTGCTGGCCAGTGGGTATATTTGCAATTATAAAAGCATCAAAAGTCAACGAACTTTGGGCGATAGGAGATTACGCCGGCGCCCAGAAAGCTTCAGACGATGCGAAAAAATTAACAATTTGGGGAGCTGTTGGAGCCTTGGTTTTAATTGTTATTCCATTTATTATACTTTTCTCCATGGGGGCCTTTGCAACTATAATGGATGGATATTAGAAAAATCTATAAACTTGGGTTTCTAATGTTATTTTTCGGAAGCCTTGTGCTCATTTATTTTCTTTTCAATCCTTCCGAAGGCTTTTTTATTCCCTGTCCATTTTATTATTTAACGGGGTTTTATTGCCCTGGCTGTGGCTCGCAACGTGCCGTGCATTCATTGTTGCACGGAGATATTCTGGGAGCGCTTAGATTTAACCCACTAATGGTTTTAACCGTTCCTATTATAGTATATGGTTTGGGAATTGTGCTTGCCAATTGGGTCTTTGGCACCAATTATAGATTTATGCTATTTTATAGCAAGCTCTTTATTTATGGTTTATTTGGATTGGCGATACTTTTTTGGATAATTAGAAATATACCAATCTATCCATTTAACTTGCTAGCTCCTTCAAGCTAACTATTGTTCTGAAATATCTTTTTTTGGAAATGCTTTTTTATTGAAAAGTAGCAACAAAATTACCCCTACACTAATAGAAGAATCGGCGATGTTGAAAACCGGATCAAAAAAGGTGAAGTATTCTCCGCCCCAGAATGGCACCCAAGTGGGCAAAACTCCGCCATATAATGGAAAGTACAGCATATCTACAACCTTCCCGTGGAAGAGCGTTCCGTAACCACCCTCTGCTGGGAATAATGTAGCAACTTGATGGTGGCTGTCGTTAAAAATTATCCCGTAAAAAACTGAATCTATAATATTGCCCAAGGCACCCGCAAAAATAAGGGCTACACAGAATATAAGAATTTGCGGCATATTTTTTCGAACCGAATCCCACAGCCAATAGCCAATTCCACCAATGGCAACTATTCTAAAAAGCGTTAGGAAAAGTTTGCCATATTCCCCCGGAATTTTTGCGCCCCAAGCCATTCCTTCATTTTCAACAAATAGAATTTTAAACCAGTCGAATACCCGTATATCTTCCCCCAAAACGAA
>CAXBDO010000388.1:0-2351 GCA_963974165.1 uncultured Aequorivita sp. | reverse complement strand
CGACCGTCATTTTCTCCAATGCCTTTGGCGTAATTTGTTGGTTGGAATCGCTCCACGCATTGTCGGGATCAAAATGGGTTTCTACCATTAAACCATCATAATTAAGGTCGAGTGCTGTTTGACAGAGTTCAAAAATGATGTCCCTCCTGCCAGCAATATGCGACGGATCTAATATAAGCGGCAAATCTGGAAAAGCATTTTGCAGATCAATTGGAATCTGCCATTCCGGATTATTGCGGTAACGCGTTTTTTCATAGGTTGAAAAACCGCGGTGAATTACCCCTAACTTTGTTATTCCCGCTGTATAAAAACGCTCCACTGCCCCAAGCCATAATGCCAAATCTGGGTTCACAGGGTTTTTCACCAAAACAATTTTATCGGTTCCTTTTACGGCATCGGCGATTTCTTGCACGATAAATGGCGAAACAGTTGTTCGCGCACCAATCCATAATATATCTACATCGTGCTTAAGTGCCAAATCTACATGATTGGCATTGGCAACTTCGGTAGTTGTAAGCAACCCGGTTTCTTCCTTCGCTTTTTGAAGCCATTTTAACCCCAAAGCACCCACGCCTTCAAAATTTCCGGGCCGCGTGCGGGGTTTCCAGATACCCGCTCGTAAAACCGAAGTATCGGTATCTTTTAATTGATGTGCAATTTTTAGCAATTGCTCTTCTGTTTCGGCGCTGCAAGGGCCAGCAATTACAAGGGGATGATTCAACCCAAAAGCATTTAACCAGTTGCGTAATTCTTTCTTATTTTCCATAAAATCAATTCAAAAAAAAAGCCCCATAAGGGGACTTTACAAAGTATATTTTAAATACAATAATCCCATTAGCCGATGTTGTTGAACATTTGCCACCAAGCTTTGGAATGATTGTATGAAGGTATTTTTAGCATCGCGGCTAAATTAGCCAATAATTGTGGTTTTGAAAACGTTTTAAGAAAAATTTTAAATAGGCAAGCACAAACAGTTAGAAAGAAAATTATGTAGCTTTGTTTTTGCAAAAATTATGTCGATACACGTAGAAAATATCACTAAAACCTATGGCGAGCAAAAAGCGCTGAACCAGGTTTCATTCACTATAGAAAAGGGAGAAATTGTTGGATTTTTAGGCCCAAATGGTGCCGGAAAATCTACCATGATGAAGATTTTAACCACCTTTATTCCTGCTTCGGAAGGCGTAGCCGTTGTAAATGGTTTTGAAGTTGCAAAAGACGATATTGCCATTAAAAAAAGCGTTGGCTATTTACCCGAACACAATCCGCTTTATTTGGATATGTACGTTCGTGAGTATTTATTTTTTAATGCCTCAATTTATAATATTGCCAAAAGCGAGGTGGAAAGTGTTATCGAAAAAACAGGTTTAACGCCCGAAGCGAATAAAAAAATTGGTCAGCTTTCGAAGGGATACAGGCAACGCGTAGGGCTTGCAAATGCCCTGCTACACAATCCAGATGTATTAATCTTGGACGAACCCACAACCGGTTTAGATCCCAATCAATTAATTGAAATAAGGCAGCTTATAAAAAATGTTGGGCGCGATAAAACTGTTCTGCTCTCAACCCATATTATGCAGGAAGTTGAGGCTATTTGCGACCGAGTAATTATTATAAATAAAGGCGAAATAGTACTCGACAAAAAACTGAACGACCTTAAAAATAACAAGGAACAAATAATTGAGGTTGAATTTGATTACCGTGTAGAGGAAGTTGCCTTACAAAAACTTCCAAAGATTCAGAAAGTTGAAAATTCTATAGGATTTGTATATCAGCTTTATTTTGACACTGAACAGGATATGCGCGGAAAGGTATTCGATTTTGCACACGATAACGGTCTAAAAATATTACAACTTCATCAAAAAAATACTTCCCTGGAAAAGTTGTTTTCCGAACTGACTATTGAAAAATAAGCTTTCCGCGATAAAGTTCATCAACTTCAATAATTGGCGGTCTGTTTTTGGAAATTACATTTCCCACCCCAACAATTTTTCCACGAATTGCCAAATGCGGATTTACGATCATATCGCCCGTACTACGTTGGAAAATGTATAAAGTCTCCACAACTAAATCTTCGGAAAAGATTCTGGCATCGCTTGCATAAAGCCCAAAACTCGCAAAATTTGCCGTGCCACTTAAATAGAATTTTGATAGGCCGTTGGCTACAATATTTAAATTTTCAACTGCTAAATTCAGCTTAAAATCGCCATCGGTCTGGAATTCGTCTTCGTTTTGTTGATCTTCAGACAACAGTGTTAAGGAAGCATAGCTTAACACTCCAATGCTTTCAACGGTATAACCCGTGCTGCTTCGTAGTTCAGTAATATCGGGGGCGGTAATATACACTTTGG
>CAXBDO010000387.1:0-2363 GCA_963974165.1 uncultured Aequorivita sp. | reverse complement strand
TTTCGCTTACAAAACATTTTATGCCCCATTCCGTCTACACTATGGAGCTTGGACGCAAAGGCGACCTAATAACCCACGATAAAGACCATGCAGTGCTTACCCTGATGGACATTGAAACCGTTATAGAACGCGATTTTATAGCCATTTATCCTGAAATGACTTTAGGCGAAATGGTGCACGAAGCGGTTATAAAATCCAAACGAAACCTTTTCCCCGTGCTTAATAAGGAGTCTAACAGCTTGGAAGGAATTATTCTATTGGACGATCTGCGCCCAGTTATGTTCGACCAAAAGCTATACGACCAAGTAAGGGCTTCAGAACTGATGCATCATCCCCCAGGGCTCATCGATTTGAAAAAAGACAAAATGACCCAGGTAATGAAGAAATTTCAAGATACGGGCGCTTGGAACCTTCCCGTTATTAATGAAGGAAAATACTACGGTTTTGTATCAAAATCGAAACTGCTTACGGCCTATCGCAGAAAATTGATAGATTTTTCAAGTAAATAAATCTGAAATAAACGTTGAATATGAAGTACGTAATTATTATTCTATTTGTAGCAGTGCTAATTGGTTTGGGAATTGGCTTTTATATTAAAGCGGAAGACGAATCATTGGGCAACCTTATAATCGGTCTTACATTAATGATAGGCTTTTTTGTGCTCATGCCGCTATTTATATACCATAGATGGAAAAATAGAAGCGTTGGAGAATATATGCTTACCAAGGAAAACATTAAAAAAATGCAGGATTTCCAAAAGGAAAAAAAAATTTAAACACCTTCCCAAAACCAGTGAATTTTTACCATTTACTATTAATTCAGGTTTCTTTTTTCAATAAAAAATTTTTTAAGCAATTGCGACGCTTCCTTTGCCATTACCCCGCCAATCATTTTCGTTTTTGGGTGTAATTTCGTATTTAAATTAATACAGCCCCGTTGCTCATCACGCGCGCCATAAACCACTTTTGAAATCTGGCTCCAAAACAATGCGCCAGCGCACATTTGGCAGGGCTCAATGGTAACATATAAGGTGCAATCAATTAAATATTTACCGCCCAAATAATTAGCCGCTCCGGTTATAGCCTGCATTTCCGCGTGTGCGGTTACGTCGTTCAACATTTCGGTTAGGTTGTGCGCCCTAGCAATTATCTGATTATTTATAACAATCACGGCCCCGATGGGAATTTCTCCTTTATCATATGCCGTTTCGGCCTCTTGGAGGGCGCGTTTCATAAAATAGGAATCGTTATATGGTTGTATTATGCTCAAAAGATTTAGGTTTTTGGTTGCAGGTTACAGGTTACAGGATTTTCGTTTTCATTTTCGATTTAAAACGAAATTACAAATAAACAAATTATGGAATTCACCAATTAACAAATTCGCAATAAACGTATCTTTACCCCGTGCCAGAAAACATCTTAAATACCATCAATCTCCCCGAGGACCTTCGGAAAATTCCGAAGGGAAAATTACCGCAATTAGCGAAAGAACTTCGGGAATTTATAATCAATATCATCGCTACAAAAGAGGGCCATTTGGGTGCCAGTCTGGGCGTGGTAGAACTTACAATTGCTCTTCATTATGTGTTTGATACACCAAATGATATTTTGGTTTGGGATGTAGGTCACCAAGCTTACGGCCACAAAATACTTACGGGAAGAAAAGAAATTTTTCACACTAACCGTCAACTGGGGGGAATTAGCGGCTTTCCGAAACGCGAGGAGAGCATTTACGATACTTTTGGCGTTGGGCATAGCAGCACCGCTATTTCGGCGGCCTTGGGGATGGCAATAGCTTCAAAATTAAAGGGTGAATCGAAAAAACAGCATATTGCGGTTATGGGCGATGCTTCAATTGCTAGCGGTATTGCCTTTGAAGCATTAAACCACGCAGGGGTTACAGATACCAATATATTGATAATTCTAAATGATAATGCTATCGGCATCGACCCCAGTGTGGGGGCGTTAAAGGAATATTTCACAAAGGTGAAAATAAACGGCGCCAAAGAAGCCGATAATATATTTGAAGCTTTAAATTTTAATTATTCCGGCCCAATTGACGGCCATGATTTGGATTTGGTAATTTCAGAATTGGAACGTTTAAATGATGTTCCGGGACCTAAAGTACTTCATTTAATTACTACTAAAGGGAAGGGATTACGGCAAGCCGAAGAAAACCAGGTGGTTTACCACGCGCCCGGAAAATTTGATGCGCTTACTGGCGATTTGGCGCCAAAAAGCACAAACCTTCAACCTCCTAAATTTCAGGATGTCTTCGGAAAAACCTTGGTAGCACTCGCTTCAACCAATGAAAAAATTATTGGAATTACGCCCGCCATGCCAACGGGAAGTTCCTTAAAATTT
>CAXBDO010000386.1:0-2382 GCA_963974165.1 uncultured Aequorivita sp. | reverse complement strand
TTGAGGAAATTGCCTTGCCAACCGCAGATTTGCTGTACGGAATAATTATAGATCCAACAGACTCTAACCGTATTACAATTACACAGGGTATAAATGTATATATCACTACTGATGGCGGCACCACTTGGGAAGCTCCATCTACTGGCCTGGAAATTTTGGTTGATAGGGACGATATGATTTTTAGCGCTTCCGTTAATCCTTTAAATGCAGATGAATATTTAATTTCTACTACACAGGGAATTTTTGCTTCTTCAGATAAAGGCGAAACTTGGGCGCAGATTTTTAACGAACAGGTAGACAGAGCCTATTATTCCAGCGAAAATGAAGACCAAATTGTAGCCATTACGCATTATTCAGATGGCTGGTTATACCCAAAAGCAGATGCGCGTATTGTTTATTCTATGGACAACGGTACAACTTGGGAAGAAATTTCTGCCGAAGCACTTGGGTATCTTAACAGCAGCAATACTACAATCCACTTCCATGAAGATAGTGCCGATGTATATTTTGGCACCTTCGACCTTGGCTTGGTAAAGTACAATTTAGATCTTTTCGTACTGGGTACTTCAACTAATGAAGCCACTTCAGAAATAGCAATTTTCCCGAATCCGGCGGGCGATAGTTTCAGCATTGCGGCTCCAACAAATACTGTTGAAAGTGTAACTATTTATAATGCAACAGGACAAGTAGTGGTACAAGCCACTTCAAAGGTGAACGATATCGATATTGCCCACCTAAGCAGTGGCGTGCATCTGGTAAAAATAAATACCGAAAATGGCATTTATTTTAAACGTCTAGTGAAATTATAACTAACAACATTAAAATTTTCAATTATGAAATCAATCATTAAAATGAAACAATTAATCTTAATTGCCTGCTGTTTATACGGGGCGGCAGCTATGGCGCAGTTTTCACAGACAGCAAAAGTTGTGAGTGAAAATAGGGAAGGAAGGGCCGAATTTGGCACCTCTGTCTCCATAACCGAAAACTATGCCGTGGTAGGCGCTTCAAGGGAAAATGTAGCCTCGGGTGCGGCTTATGTTTACCATAAAGATGTCCAAGGTACTTGGTCATACTCGCAAAGATTAGCGGCTGCAGATCCTAACGATGGCGCTGAATACGGCGGAGGTGTAAAATTTTCAGACGACTATTTGGTAGTAGCAGCCGGTAGGGCAGATGTAGCGGGCACCATAAGGGCGGGAGCTTTATATGTGTATGATTATCAAAATAACAATTGGGAATTCAGCACCAAATTGGTGGCTTCCGATTTAAGTGGCGATGCAAAATTGGGAATGAACCCAACTTCCTTAGATGTGCAGGGCAATACAATTGTTGCCGGCGCGCCGGGCGAAAATTTATGGACCGGCTCGGTATATGTTTTCACCAAAGTTAATGGCATATGGGAAGAGACCCAAAAAATAATGAGCCCAAACCCACAGGCGAATGATGCTTTTGGAATAGGGGTTTCTATCTCGGGAGACCAAATGTTAATTGGCGCCCAAGGGGTTAACAATAGTAGGGGAGCAGCTTATTTATATACCAAAAATACAAATGGAGTTTGGGAATATGACCAAACAATTTCTGCCTCCAATGGCGCGGTAGATAATTACTTTGGAAGTTCGGCAAGTATAGCGGAGAATCAACTTGTTGTAGGTGCATATGGAGCCGATATGGAATTGGGCACAGCCTATATTTTTGAAAAGGATACCCAAGGCACTTGGGAGGAAGTTCAAATATTAAATGCAAACCCTTCTACTGATAGAGTGCAGTTTGGTTGGGCAACAAGTATTAAAGAAAATTATATTGCGGTTACCGCACCACATATCTACGGCAGTGACGCCGGCGAGGTTTATTTTTATAAAAGGGAAGCCTCGGGAATGTGGGTTGCAGACCAGATAATACAAGGCAATGATACCGAAGGCGAAGATTTTTACGGATGGAGTATCGCAATGTACGGCCCTGATATGATTGTTGGGGCAAATAGGGAAGACCATGATGTTAACGGCGGCGACCCATTAAACGATGCCGGCTCCGCATATATTTTTGAAGACCCAAACCTTCTTGGCGGCCTTTCAGATTTAGACATTTCAAACACTATCAGTCTATACCCCAATCCAGTTCAGGATAATTTCACTTTAAAAACTAACAAGCCCATCGCGGCCATTCAGATTTACAATACAAGAGGTTTGTTATTAAAAACTGTGAATACAGTAAACGCAGAGACCTTCAATTTAAATATCGCCCACTATGCTAGCGGTATCTATTTCGTGAATGTCCACTTCGAAGACGGCTCGCAAACTGTACAAAAACTGGTTAAACAATAACATTATAGTTCAAATCACATCCATTTTTCTAAAAAGGCCAAAACAGTTATGTTCTGGC
>CAXBDO010000385.1:0-2390 GCA_963974165.1 uncultured Aequorivita sp. | reverse complement strand
TTCGTCCTGGGCCATAGACAATAAAATGACGGTCTATGTGGTAATGGCAATTGTTCTGTTTTTGGGAGCCTTCGCCTATTACACTATGCCGCGAGAGGCTTTCCCCGAAATTATTGAAACAAAAATCTATGTTAGTTCCGTTAACCCCGGAAACTCGGCAGAAGATGTTGAAAAATTCATTACAGAACCATTAGAGGAAGAATTTAAGGACGTTGGTGGCGTAAAGGAAATTACCTCGACCACACTTCAGGATTACTCTATTATTATAGTTGAATTTGAAGAATCTGTTGAAATTCCGGTAGCCAAGCAATTGGTGAAAGATAAAGTAGACCTTGTAAAGGCAGAAACCACGTGGCCTACGCTAACCAATGGCGGAAAGGTAGAACCCAATGTTTTTGATTTAAATTTTTCTGAAGAAATGCCCATTCTAAACATCAACCTTACGGGCGATTATCCCGTACAGCAGTTGAAGGAATATGGAGAATATCTGCAAGACAAAATTGAATTGCTGCCACAAATTAAGGAAGCAACCATTCGTGGAGCCGAGGAAAAAGAAGTTGAAATAGCGGTAGACATTTATAAAATGACTGCATCGCAGGTTAGTTTCGATAATATTATTTCTGCAATTAAAGGAGAGAACAACACCATTTCTGGTGGAAATATTATTACCAACGGGGTGCAGAAAAACATCCGTATTACGGGTGAAATTGAAAGTCCGAAAGAGCTAGAAAATATTGTTGTTAAAAAAGATAACGGCATTATTTTTCTTAAAGACATTGCCGAAATAAAATTCAAACAAAAAGATGCAACTACCTACGCCCGCGAATATGGCGAGCCAGTAGTAATGCTTGATGTTAAGAAACGTGCCGGTAAAAATATGATCGAGGCCGTAGAGCAGATCAAAAAAATTGTGGCCGAGGAACAGGTAAATTATTTACCGCAAAGCCTTCATATTTCCCTAACGAACGATCAATCCATTAAAACTGAAAATCAGGTAAACGATCTGGTTAACAATATCATTTTTGGGGTAATCTTGGTGGTATTGGTGCTTATGTTCTTCCTTGGGTTTAGAAATGCACTCTTCGTAGGTTTTGCTATTCCGCTTTCTATGTTGCTTTCATTGGTAATTCTTTCGGCCTTAGGCTTCACCCTTAATACTATGGTATTATTTGGGCTTGTTATGGGGCTGGGTATGCTTGTGGATAATGGTATTGTGGTGGTTGAAAACGTGTACACTTTAATGAGTGAAGGCATGTCGCCACGAAAGGCTGCAAAACAAGGTATGGGCGAAATTGCTTGGCCTATTATTGCGTCCACCGCAACTACACTCGCTGCATTTTTCCCGCTTGGACTATGGCCGGGAACCATTGGTAAGTTTATGATTTATTTCCCCATAACGCTTTCGGTAGTGCTATCCTCATCGTTATTTGTTGCCTTGATTATTAATTCCATGCTTACTTCAGAATTTATGAAAATTGAAGAAGAGCCTATGACGAAAAAGAAACTTATTCGTTGGAGTTTAATTTTACTGGGTGTAGGGATTTTACTTTTGGTTGCAGGTTTCGCAATGGATGTGGCAGCCTTCCGCGGATTCGGAAACTTGGCTATTCTATCTGCAATAATGTTGTGGGTCTATAAATATTTCTTGATAGGTGCAGTAGATTATTTTCAATTTAAAGCGCTTAAAAACTTAGAAAATTTTTACGAGAAAATTCTAAAGTTCGCCTTGCGTGGAAGCATGGCGTACGTGTTTTTCTTTGGAACATTTATTCTTTTAATCCTATCATTTGTTTTAGTAGGATTAGTTCAGCCGAAAGTGCTTTTCTTCCCTGAAAATGAACCGAACCAGATTATAACGTATATAGAATATCCCCAAGGTACCGATATTGAAAAAACCAACGAGCTTACCAAACAGGTGGAGCAGCGCGTTTTTGGCGCCATTAAGAAGTACGAGGATGACGGCTATAATTATATGGTTGAATCTGCCATTTCGCAGGTGGGGCAAGGAGCTGGAAATCCGCAGACAGATGGTGGGCAAAGCAACGACATGCCGCAAAAGGGAAAAATTACCCTTTCCATGCGCGACTATCAATTGCGTCGTGGTGTAAAAAGTAGCGATGTTCTAGAAGAAGTGCGCGAATCTGTAAAAGGATTCCCCGGCGCTTCCATTATAGTTGAAAAAGATGCTGCCGGACCTCCGGTTGGTTATCCTATTAACATTGAATTGATTGGGGAAAATTATGAAGAAATGCTTCACGAGGCCGAAAATTTACGTTCGTATATTGAAGGATTGGGCATTAGCGGTATTGAGGAATTAAAAATAGACGTAAACAAGAGCAAGCCAGAAATGGATGTAACCGTAGATCGTGAAAAAGCGGGACAGTTGGGTA
>CAXBDO010000384.1:0-2396 GCA_963974165.1 uncultured Aequorivita sp. | reverse complement strand
CGAATCGCAATTAGATTTAAGCAAGGTTTTGGTGCATTCAAAAGTGAAGATTAAAAACCAAAATAACGGTATGGAAATGGTCTATAAATTGGTGGCACAGAGCGAAGCCGATTTAAAAACCGGAAAAATTTCGGTAGATTCGCCTATTGGCCACGGTCTATTAGGCAAACAAGTTGGCGAGGTTGCAGAAATAAAAGTGCCCAATGGCGTGCTTAAATTCGAGATATTGGAAATTTCAAGAGATTAATTATGGCATCTATTTTCACACAAATTATTGAGGGTGAAATTCCTTGTTACAAGATTGCGGAAGACGACAATTTTATTGCGTTTTTGGATATAAACCCAAATGCCAAAGGGCATACCCTTTGTGTGCCTAAAGAGGAAATCGATAAGATTTTTGATATGGGCGAGCATATGTACCTTCAATTAATGCAGTTTTCCAGAAAAGTTGCTCGCGCCCTTGAAAAAACGGTTCCCTGCAAAAGGATCGGAATGGCAGTTGTAGGTTTGGAAGTACCCCATGTGCACGTTCATCTAATTCCTTTAAATGAAATGGATGATATGCGTTTCACCAAAAAAGTGAAAATGACAGCAGAAGAATTTGAAATTTTAGCGAAAGCTATCTCAGAAAAACTTAAGCCATAGCCATTAAAAAATAAATAGCTGCGGCTACCAAGATAATGGCAAGCAGTATTAATATATAGAATAGCGGTTTTACCTTTAAATATTGTTTATTGGTTTCCGCTATTTTTTTGTTGTATTCATAAACCCTTTCAATTTCATCTGTCCAGTTTACGGGATAGATAATATTCTTACAGTCGAGGCAATATAATTTCTCCTCAATTTGCCTTGCGGGTTTTTTATGGAAGGCAGTTTCAACTTCCTTTTGGGCAAAGGTAAATTCAAGGCCGTCATTGCTAAAACAGATAGGGCAGTTATTCTTTAATCGTGCAGTATGCAGCGTATGGGTTTTGGAACTCATAATCAATTTTCTGTTTTAAGGGCTATTTCCATAGTTGTGCCTTGGTTGGGCACACTTTTTAAAACGCGAATCTTCCCATTGTGGTATTCATCTATAATTCTTTTAGCTAAGGAAAGTCCCAAGCCCCAACCGCGTTTTTTGGTGGTATATCCCGGCGTAAAAATTCTTCGGAATTCACTCTTCGTCAACCCTTTTCCCGTATCTGAAATTTGTATTAAGGCATATTTCGAATTTTTTGAAATAGCTACGGTAATCTTTCCCTTGCCCTTCATGGCATCGATGCCGTTTTTCACCAAATTTTCAATCGTCCAACTAAAAAGTTGCGGATTTAAATTAACGTAAATAGGCTGTTTTGGAACAATAAGTTGAAATTCAATAAGCTTTGAACTGCGTTTTTGTAAGTATTGGAACGAAGTTTTGGTTTCTTCCACCAAATCGTGCTGCTCCAATTTTGGAACCGACCCAATTTTTGAAAAACGGTCGGTAATCATTTCCAGGCGCGAAACGTCCTTTTCCATTTCAACAATATAATCCGGATTTACGTTTTCGCTTTTTAAAATTTCAGTCCAACCTACCAAAGACGAAAGTGGCGTGCCAATTTGATGCGCTGTCTCCTTAGCCATACCTGCCCAGAGTTTGTTCTGTTCTGCAGATTTAGAGGTTTTATAGAAAAGATATATGGCCAAAATAAAGAGGAATATTATTAAAATTAGCGCAGCGGGGTAATACTTCAGTTTGTTTATTAAGGGTGAATTTCCAAAGTAGATTATAGATAAAACCTGATCGTTGTACTTTACTTCAAGCGGATCGTATTCAGACGAAAATTGTTCAATTTTAGCCCGAGTATCAGCCTCACTTTCAAGAATTTTTTCGTCTATATTCCGGCCCTCATAGTTGTCTTCCTTCAGCGTATGGAGGATCATGGGGGTGGTGCTGTTGCTGCGTATTATGGTAAGCGCCGTTTCGCTAATGGGGCTGCCCTCGTCTTCTTGGCTTTGTGCAAGCTCTTCTTGGGCTACGGCCCATATTTCCATTTTTTCGCGTTCATTTTCTTTCAATTGGTTAAAAAAAATGTACGTATTCCATAAAATTAAACTGATAACAATAAGGGAAGCCAAAATAAAACTCCAGCGGGAGAGTGATTTGTTACGCAACATAAAGAATTTATTTTTCTAGATTGCCTGCATATAGGCAACTTTAAATATAAAGCAAATATGTTGATATTATTGTACAATCAAGTTTTTACAAGCTATAATCTTTGGGTACATTTGCGGCAATGATATCTATTGAACCACACGAATTATCTACCGGAAAACTACACGGCTATCTACTTGGGGCAGTCTCGCCAAGGCCTATTTGCTTTGCAAGCACCGTAGATAAGGAAGGAAACGTTAACCTATCGCCTTTCAGTTTT
>CAXBDO010000383.1:0-2418 GCA_963974165.1 uncultured Aequorivita sp. | reverse complement strand
GGAATTTGTGATTCGGAACTTGAAACTTAAAACTTGAAACCTGAAACTCTAAACTCGCAACTCCCTACAAGGCCGTAGCCGTATAAGTTACCATTTGGGTATAGTTGCCGGCGGGTTTGCCTAATATGTCGGCAGAAGAAGACCTGCCTTGGGGTATTGTATAATCCAAATCTAAATTTAATTTGTAGCCACTTTCTGCGCCACTAATTAAAACCTGATCATGGGTAGATAGTATAATAGGTGTAGTAATTCCATTAATCTGCGAACTTACATTGCACTGAACGGTCAACACATTTACCGGAATTGAATTAGTCCCATTCTCAAAGTTTTCACCATTGGCTTTTACCTTTAAATCGAAAGGTTTGGTGAAGGTTATTATAAGACTGTTGGGAACACTGGCCGTTTTTTCAGAATTATAATCGTTTGTATTAGCGTAGTTAAAATCTACCTTCCCTCCATTGGCCGCACTGCCGGGGTCTATAGAAATAACATCGGCCAAATTGAGTTTCACAGCGGTAGTTGCTTGCTGCGCTATTAAATTCCCCATTCCAAAATAGAAAATAACCATCATAAGCGTTGCGAAGCTTATAAGCGTTTTATTAAATGTTATTTTAGATTGGACTTGCATTAATATATATATGCTCTTATAAAGCCCGAAGATATATCATTTTAAAAAGCTGACGAAATTTTTTTACACTTAATCTGACCTAGAATACACTTCATCGGATTTTTTAAGTCATTTTCACAATAATTCAAAAATATATCTTAAAATTTTTATGACTGCAAGTGGCTTTATTTTAACAGTTTACAGCCCTAATTTTCACTTTTAAAATGTGCCAAATAATATTTAGTCTTATATCTTTGTTTTTAATGTGAATGCTCTTGGTATTTCTTAAAATGCAGGATTATTCACATTAATGAAGTAGTAATTCTCCCCAACTGTAACTTTTCAAACCGAATAAATTATTTTCAAAAATTATTGTGCCCAGGGCGCAGTAAAAATTATTACTTGGTCGCAATTACAAAAGCGAATTGATTTCGCCAAAGGCATAGCCCCAAATTCCGAATACCTCTCCCCAATTATATTAAGGCCCAATGGCCCATGTCTGTTTAGTTTTAAAATAATTATGCTATTTAATATGAAAAGGAAAAAAATACTTGAACTAATTGCAATTCTCGCCCTTATAATCTTACCGCACACAGGCCATGCATCTCCGTCAAATTTCGAAATTTACACTGCCGAAAACTTCGCCATGAAGTTTGTGGTGAATAATAAAGCCGAAAACGTACAGTTTGCCTATAACGGTATTTCGCAATGGACTTCAGCTGAAATTCTGGAAACCACAAAAAGGAGCCAAGCCGCTTCAGATCAACGGCAGTTTACTTTTTATGTAATGGACAAAGAGTACAACTCCTATCAAATAGATTATTATAAAGACCAATATATATGGGTCTATAAAATTGAATGGCCCAGCCTACAAATTATTGGTGAAAGGTGGAAACTGCATAACCAACAAGAAGGACAAAGAATAACCTTAAGTGGCTTTGTGTATAATTACGATCCCAAAACCAAAGTTGCGTGTTTTTTCACCGATCTGGAAATGGTAGAACAGGGAGTAGCAAGAAATATTAGTGCCCAACTAACCGAGACTTGCTTTATAGAAAGATACGGTTTTGGCGCCATCCTTTATTTTGGCGACATGCCCACAAATAAATACTATAAAAAACCCATCGAGGGACTTCTTATGGATTACTTGGGCAGTTGGAAAGTAAAGGATGGCAAGAGCCTCTTTTATGTGCACGAAATCCAACCGTATTTTTAAACGTTGTAGGTCTTAATAGCTACGCTGTGGGCAAAAAAGATAGGTTTGTTGTAAAATAATCTAATTTCTACCATTAGTGCCGGCGTTTTCACGGGCCCATTTTTGGTATTGCTGCAATTGGTTCTCATCTAAAATATCGCGCATAATCTTATCCTGAAGTTCAGCACGCTCGTAATTATTTAGGCTATTATTGGCCGAAGTAGCTTTTTTCCATTCCCCCTGAAAACGGGATATCTGGCTGTCATTCATATTCAGGGCCGTATACATTTCCTGCAGATTTTTCTCTTCCATCGCCTTTACGGCAGCCATATCGGCAGCTTTCCTTTCCCTATTCCCCTCGTTGGTTCTTGTAGTTGTAGCGGTGCGATTGGAATTGACTTCGGTATTAGACCGTCCCCTATTGGTTGTACTGCTCTCGGATGAAGTAGATATAGTATCAGAAGTTGCGGTATTCGTAGTGCCACAGGCGGTAAGTAAGGCAAGTGCACCTATTGCAGCAAGTGTTCTAAGCTTTTTCATAATTGTATTTTTTAATGTTCCCAATACTAAAATACAAAGGCCCTTGCCTAGCCACAGCCGTTTTAAGAAAAGATTG
>CAXBDO010000382.1:0-2442 GCA_963974165.1 uncultured Aequorivita sp. | reverse complement strand
CCTATAACATCGCAAGTTTCCAAGCCATGAAGTCCGGTAATTATGGGATTAATGAGCAAATGAATGGGGGTTTCGTCTTCGTTGTTATCTTCATTTAGTTCATCAATTATGCCGGTGCCATTTCCGGTGTCATCTACAACAGTTTTCAGAATAAAATCTGGTTCAATATTATTGGGAATATCTATGGTAATAGTTCCGCTTTCTTGTCCATCGATTGGCATATTGGCAACCGTAGCGGTTTGTGCTACCAAGGTTTCATCTGCATAAAAAGCAATGGGGGTTCCCGCTGGCAAAATGTCGGTACTATTCAAATTATAGACGGTATATTCAACTATCAGTTCACGATTTCCACATTCGGTATCGCCAGAAACTGAGTCTATTGTAATAGTGGCGTCTGGCAATTCGGTATTTAAGACGGTTATAATATTGTTAACCATCACAAAATCCTGGCCGCTCGTTAAATGTATGGTTGCCGAGGTATCGCCTGAATTAATATAATTGGCAATAGGATATACGTCTATATCCATATTGTACAGCACATCGCTGCCGGTAAAGCTATTGGTGCCATTAAAGGCATTGTCTGCTGGGTTGAGCGGAAGATTGCTGAGAATATTTCCATTTATTCGGAGCGTTTCATTAACGGCCAAACCGCGATCGCCCTCCCAGGCAAGAAATCCTATTTTCGCGCCTTGGGTATCGAGAACCATCAAATTTTCCAATGTTATTTCTAGCGTTTGGTTGGTGCGCGAAACGCTTTCCAAGCCGTCAAAAACATTAACTTGATTATTTGGAAGGGACGCGTCCTCATACACTACCGTAACGGCCCAACCGCCAAAGTTGGTGCCAGATCCCGGCGGACTGCAATAAGAAGGTATTACTTGGGTAAGGTCTAAATCGGCCAAAGTATAGTTGCCATTTCCGGTAGTCTGAATTTGTTGGGTAACATCTGCAAAGGCTGAAAAATATATATAATCTCCCCCGCCACTGTTATAAATTTCATTGAATATTCTTTGGGCCGCAATAGAAACATTGTTAAAGGTAACGCTGAAATCGCCCGGACCCGAACCTGCCCAATAAAGAAAGGCCGCAACTACTTCTTGGCCCGGCTGAAGTTGAAAATCTGCACTGCTGGAAGTAAGAATTTGGCATTGGCTGTTTTGGCCATTTTCTTCAATATTTAAGGTGTTGCCGAAAGCAGTATAATCAAAATGCCCGTTAAATTGTTGATACAGTGAAATGTCCTGCGAAAAAATTACAGTTGTAACTAAAAGAAAAAATATGGAAAGAATTTGCTTCAAAAAAACGTACATGTTGATTGCTTGCTAAATATAGACAAAAAATGACGCTCTTGTTTTTTGAAGCCAAGAATTTATTATTCTATACATGGTGAAACTCTGTGATATAGCTATTTCACCAAGATGCACAGAGGTTCACAATGTACTTCAGAGAAAAATCAAAAAAATACTATTGTCTCAATCAATTAAGAAGATTTCCTATTTTAGAGATCTCTTTTTTTCAAAATTGCATACGAGCCATAAACGAAAAGACAGGTCCAAAGTAAAACAACTACTATGTTCAATAGGCTAACCTCATAGTCTTTCGTGAAATTTTCACCCAATTGGTTGGCGGCAGACTGAATAGCGCCCAAACGGCTCAACGGTTCTTTTATAAGATCGGCCATGGCATTCAATGGGAAAAACTGCGCAATCTTATCGGCAATATCGGTATCCTTAAAAAACTGCCATTTCATTAGGCCGTAAAACAACCATTCCAAAACTTGCCATACAATTAAAAAGCCAAGGGCAAAGGCGGAACGCTTCACTAAAATTCCCAGGAATAAACAAAAGGAGAAAAAAGCCACCAATTTTATAAAATACGCACCAATGTATTCCAACCCGCTAAAAATAATGGACAATTCATTATAATCTGAAAATCGCAACCCCAGAATTAACGATACCAAAAAAATAAATACGGTTGAAATTCCGGCAAAAAGTAAGACAGTGAGGAATTTTGAAATTACAAATTCCTTTTTGCTTAGGCCGTCTATAAGATTTTGCTTTAAAGTTCTGTAACTATACTCATTGCTCATCATTGAAACAATTACGATAGCCAGAAATAATTTTAAAATGGCCGCTACATAGGTGTTAAAATGCCAGATATAGGGGAAATTGAAAATTCCCTGGTCTGCCACCCGAAAATGAATATCGCCAAAGTTGAATTCTATGGAAGCAATTAGCGCAATAAAAGTGATGAGTATAAAATATATAATTGAAATAACCTTTGCAGCACGGTTATAACGCAGTTTTTGTAGTTCTATATTTAGCAATCGCAGCATTAGCTTAGTTTTGTTTGGTTAGTTCAAGAAATTGTTCTTCGAGGCTTTCCTTGCGTTTTACAAGGTGCGAAAGCGTGATGCCTTTTTCAAATAGAAGTCTATTTACT
>CAXBDO010000381.1:0-2456 GCA_963974165.1 uncultured Aequorivita sp. | reverse complement strand
ATTCGAAGTCCTTTCGGGTAATGTTAGCGCGAACCCCCTCCCATTCCAAATAATTAATTCCTATTGCGTTGCCGCGAATAATGGGCAAAAGGGGAACATCAGCCTCGAGCGATTTTGAATAGACCAAGGTATCGCCCTTTTTATCTTCCAAATAAAGCCCTTCCAACATAATATTGCCGTTGAAAGTTATAAAAAGGCTTTCAATTGCAACTTTGGTATTGGTTTTTCCGGAAACATAATTAACCGCGCGCTGAACAATAATATTTTGCCCCCACGGACTTCGAATAAACAAGACCAACAGGAAAAACAGGATTAAAAAACCAAGGAAAATTTTTCCGAGAATTTTTAAAATCCTGTATTTATTCTTCTTTTTTCCTTTGTCTTTTTTCTTTTCCAAAGCAAATATTGGTAGTTATCAAAAATATACAAATTCCCAATCAATCTTACAATCCAGAACCTTAACAATATGCAAATTGATATAAACTTGTGTTAATATTAATGTTATTCAGCCGCGTCATTTACCATTTCTTATCATACATCAATGCCAAGCTGTACGCTCCACCATAATTTTGTTCCTATAAATAACTTTAAAACAAATTAAAAATGAATACACAGGAAACGAACACTTGGAAAATTGATGCAAGCCATTCAGAAATTAACTTCAAAGTAAAACATATGATGATTTCAACTGTTACCGGAAGTTTTAAAAAATTTGATGGCGAAGTAATTTCTGAAAACGACGATTTTAAAAACGCTGATTTTAATTTTTCGGCAAAAATTGATTCTATTAGTACAGACAATACGGATCGCGATACACATTTAAAAAGTGACGATTTTTTTGGCGCTGAAAACTATCCCGAACTAACTTTTACCTCAAAATCTTTTGATGGCGAAAAAATGATAGGCGACCTAACCATAAAAGGGGTAACTAAAGAAATTAGTTTGGATGCCGAATATAACGGTACGGCGGTAGATCCTTATGGCCAGACCAAGGCAGGTTTTGAGTTTGAAGGTGCCGTAAACAGGAAAGATTTCGGACTAACTTGGAGTGCAGTTACTGAAGCCGGAAGTATAGTGGTTAGCGATAAAGTAAAACTGATAGCTTCCTTGCAATTTGTAAAGCAGTAATATTTAGATTTAATTTTAAAAACCTTGCGAACTTAACATACATCAGTGCATTTCAGGGATATATAAAGTAATTTTATATTAATATTTAAAATACAATATGATGAAGACAAAAAATATAGAACGCGTATTAACCCCTCCCCGCCCACATATGGTTGGTGACGGTTTTAGGGTACATAATTATATACCATCTGGCATTGGGGAAGGGTTTGAACGAATGGATCCTTTTTTAATGATGGATTATAACAGCAAATTTTATTTTCCGCCCACAGATAAGCCACGCGGGGTAGATGTACATCCGCACAAGGGTTTTGAAACAGTTACCATTGCCTACAAAGGCAGTGTTGCACATAATGACAGCGCAGGCAATAGTGGCGTTATTGCCGAGGGCGATGTACAATGGATGACTGCTGCTTCGGGAATTCTGCATAAGGAATATCACGAGGAAAATTTCAGCAAAGCTGGGGGCGATTTTCAGATGGTACAGTTGTGGGTAAATCTGCCGGCAAAAGATAAAGTGAGTTCCCCTAAGTATCAAGGACTTACAAATGCTGAATTGAAAAAGGTGGAACTTCCCAATAATGCGGGAGTTGTAGAAGTTATTGCAGGCGAATATTTAGGCGAAAAAGGTTCTGCAAGCACCTTTACCCCAGTACATATGCTTAATGCAAAACTGAACAAAAACGGAAAGGCTACCTTTAATTTTCCTGCAAATTACAATACGGTTGTTTTAGTTGTGGAGGGTAATATAATAGTTAACGACTCTGAAGAAATAAAAACCGACGGCCTCGGCCTGTTTAAAAATGAGGGCGAAATGTTTACCGTTGAAGCGGCTGACAATGCTGTGGTTTTGGTTTTAAGCGGCGAGCCCATTAATGAACCAATTGCGGCCCAAGGCCCATTTGTAATGAATACACGTGCCGAATTAATTCAGGCTATGAGTGATTTCAATATGGGAAAATTTGGGTATTTGGAATAAAAAAGTGAAATCTATTTAAGCGCAGCCAGGAACCATTTGATAATGTTCCCGGCTGCGTTTATTATATGTAAGGTTAACTGGGTTTAAAGTTCTTTTGCGATAGTTCCTTTCTAACCCTACTCAGGCTTTCAGGCGTTATGCCCAAATAGGAAGCGATCATCCATTGCGGCACGCGCAATAAAAGATCGGGATATGTTTCAATAAAACTCAAATATCGTTTTTCTGCCGTTGCACCTAAAAGTAGATTTATCCTTTTTTGCATATGCCTAATGTGGTTGTGCAATAGCTTATCATTAAACCTTCTAAACTCGGCACTGGTTTCATTTGCCCTACAAATAAAATCCTCACCTAT
>CAXBDO010000380.1:0-2464 GCA_963974165.1 uncultured Aequorivita sp. | reverse complement strand
AAGGGACTTAACTCCGTCACAATTGGATTCTCAAAATACGATGCCATTTCCTTCAAGACCGTAGTGGCAATTTCTTTTTGATTTTCATCGTTGTAAAAAATTACAGACCTGTACTGGGTGCCCCTATCGGCTCCCTGCCTATTTAAGGTTGTGGGATCGTGACTTGTCATAAATATGATTAATAGATCTTCAAAAGAAACGATTGACGGATTATAGGTTACCTGAATAACTTCGGCATGGCCGGTTAAGCCACTACAAACTTCCCTATAAGTGGGCGTTCCGGGAACACTTCCACCCGAATACCCAGAAACAACTTTCTCTACGCCTTTAACCTGATCAAAAACCGCCTCGGTACACCAGAAACAACCGCCGCCAACAGTCATTTGTTTTAATTTACTCTCTTCCATTTTTACTTTTTTTCAAAGATACCTACTGAGCAATACAAGCTTAAAAAAGTTTTGTTAAAGCTATAAATCTATTGCAGAGGTATTTCATTTTCAAATCTTTAACAAAAGTTATATCTTTCCATAAACCAAATTACTTTTTATTATGATTAAAAATATACTCAGTGTACTGCTAGTGTTTGTTAGTATTTCGCCATTATTTTCCCAAGAGGAGCAAATTGAAATTGTAGAGGAAGAGAAGCCTGGCCGCCTATTTTTATATGGCTTAAACAAAACCGAAAAAGATCTGGATGTTACAATTACAGTTGAAGGCTCTAATTTTAGACAGAGCAAAAGCGTACCAAGACCGGTGCGCATTCCTGCCGCCTCAAAAGTTTTGCTTACCAATTTAATGATTGAAAGGGGCAAAAAAGCAAACTACACATATAAACTTATGGTTTCGGATAGCCTGTCCAGACGCGCCATGCGAAGGGACTCTGAAGCAATTAAAATAGATCCCAAGCAAAAAGTTATAGTTTATATTCCCGAAAATTGCCACAGTTGCGATTCATTGGTAGCTAATTTGGATAGAAGCCGATATATCTATACAGCGCATCGATTTTCCGAAAAGCCTGAACTGAAAGCCCAATTAGCGCCGGCTTTCTCAAACTCTACGGTGAAGATAGATTCAGTTACAACACCTATTATTAGTTTGAATGGCACACTGCACGTAAAAATTGAAGATTACGAGCAATTATTAATAGAGTTGAACAAATAGGGGGACAATTAAAATGGATATCCAATCCCAAAGTTAAACACCGTCTCTCCCACGTTAAAATTAAAGCGTTGTCCTTCTTCCAAGGAAGGATCGTGGAATGGCGCGGCAAAGTCAAAACGGAGTACAAAACCTTGCACATCTACGCGTAACCCAATTCCGGCACCCATTCCCAATTCATTTATAAAATTAGAGGTGAACTTATCCTTTCCACCATAGGTGGGATTAGCTTTAGAATTCCAAATATTTCCTGCATCGGCGAAGACGGCGCCCTTAAAGAATGAAAATAATGGAAACCTATATTCAATATTTGCTTCCAAACGGATGTTTCCCGTTTGGTCGAAGTAATTTGAATTAGGGTTTTCCTCGTCATTGTAAGTACCAGGACCTAAAGATCGAATTCTAAAGGCACGAACGCTATACGGTCCGCCTGAATAATATTGCTTTACGTAGGGCACCACTTCAGAATTTCCATAAGCATAACCATAGCCGCCGAACAATCGGGTAGCAACCACTTGACCTTTCCCTAAATTATAATGATACCTAAAATCTATATCTGCCTTGGCAAATTGTGCGTATTCCAATCCGAGAAATTCATTTGTGCCCATCTCATTTTCCTTTCCAAATAAACTAATGCTATTACCAGCCACATCTATGGTGGCGTTCAAAAAGAATTGATGCATCAAAGAACCATCCAACATTTCATTATAGGTAAAAGCATAATTTAAACCCGAAATAAATTGTTGTTCAAAACTGCGTTTTAAGAACGGATTTTCATCGAGAATAGCTTCAAATTCCGGCGTGGTATTGGATGGTTTTGTATAGTTTATTGAAATAGGAATAATTTCATGCGTTACAAACCTATTTGCCTGCCAGATGTATCCAAACTGTGCGGTACCGGACAACAACGTATACAATTTTGACCTGCTTAAATAATCTGCGCCCAGACTGGTTTTTGTTTTTGGGATTGAATATTCAAAAAAATCTGTATCTATTTTTATTGGAAAAATTACCCTTGGAAAAATTAATTCAGATTTTAAACCAAGGTCGATACTTGTATTGCCACTGTTACTGCCACTGCCCATTTGTACTTCATAGCCCACACTTGCGGTAGTATTCAAAGTTTCTCCACCTTTAAATAGGTTTCGGTTGCTGTAAGTTAGAGCCAGGCCGGGGCCTGCGAAGTTGTTCGATTTTGTAACCGCCTGTAATTCGGCACGAAGTGCGCGCCTGTTTAAGGGTGAAAGATAAATATTTGCCTCCAAAATACCCAGACTGTCCGTTAGCAACGAATCTATTTCCTGAT
>CAXBDO010000379.1:0-2464 GCA_963974165.1 uncultured Aequorivita sp. | reverse complement strand
CAGATGTTTATAAACTACAAAGTAACACTGTAGACAGAAAGTAAGAATGATTGATTAAATTTCTCCCCAGAAATTAAAATCGCCCTCAAATGTATGTTTGTAGGGCGATTGCTTTTTTATAGATATTTTAAACGAAGATTAACTGTCCTTATGCAAGAATGCTTGTTTGGCCAATAATTCCTCCTCACTTTCCACATGGTCTTCATCTGGAACGCAGCAATCTACTGGGCACACAGCTGCACATTGCGGCTCATCGTGGAAACCTTTGCACTCGGTGCACTTATCTGCCACTATAAAGTATATTTCGTCACTAACCGGCTCTTGGGCTTCACTGGCATCTACCTGCTTGCCATTTGGAAGCACAACTTCGCCTTCCAGGTCTGTTCCATCCGCGTAGCGCCAATCATCTGCTCCTTCATATATCGCAGTATTTGGACACTCGGGTTCACAGGCGCCGCAGTTTATACATTCGTCTGTAATTATAATTGCCATAGCTTTTACTTTTTCTAACTTTGCGCAAATTTAATGCTATCCAGCGCAACACCAAAATTAGTATGCAATTAAAACAAAGAATTAACGCTTTTGCCGCTTTAGGGAGATTTTTAAGCGAAATAGAATCAAACCACGAAGTTTTAAAAAGGGCCGAAGCGGAAAATGGTTGGTTTACCCAAGAGAATATTCAATTTGCACTTAAAAGTTGGTCGATCGCGCTTTCGGAAGAAAATCTCAAACAGTGGCTGGCAAATTACAGCATTGAAGACGAAAAGAAAAACCCAAAGACGGTTGCCATAATTATGGCGGGCAATGTGCCATTGGTAGGGTTCCACGATTTTCTTTCCGTGCTTATTACGGGCAACAAGGTTATGGCAAAACTATCTTCCAATGATAAAACCCTATTGCCATTTGTTGCGGCACATTTAATATCAATAGAACCCGAATTCAAACAATTAATAGAATTCACCGAAGGCCGCCTGCAAAATTTTGATGCGGTTATAGCCACCGGCAGTAATAATACTGCGCGTTATTTTGATTATTACTTCAGTAAATACCCAAATATTATCCGTAAAAACCGCAATTCAATTGCCGTATTAACGGGTAAGGAAACCAAGGAAGAACTTATCGCACTTGCCGATGATATATTTCGCTATTTCGGTTTAGGCTGTAGAAATGTTTCAAAAATTTATATTCCTGAAAATTATGAACTCGAGCCATTTTTTAAGGCTATGTTCAGTTGGAAGGAAATTATCCACAACCATAAATACATCAATAATTACGATTATAACAAAGCTGTTTATTTAATGGATAGCTTCCCCTTGTTGGATAATGAATATATGCTGCTGAAGGAAGATACTGGCTTCTCCTCTCCTATCTCGGTAGTTTTTTATGAAAAATATTCCTCTCTAGAAGGATTAAACAAAGAATTAAAACAGCACCAATCTAACATTCAATGTATTGTTTCCCAGGCGGGAATTAAAGGTGAAGTGGCCTTTGGAAAGGCGCAGCATCCAGAACTTTGGGACTATGCAGATGGTGTAGATACCGTAGATTTTCTATTGAAACTTCCTGTATAAAAAAATCACAAATGCCAGATTTTTAGCAGCATAATTTACATCTTTGTACTATAAATTTTCCAGCCATGAAGAAACATAATTTTAGTGCAGGCCCCTGCATTTTGCCTCAATCAGTTTTGCAAAAATCTGCAGAAGCTATATTAAATTTCAATGATTCAAATCTTTCCTTAATTGAAATATCGCACAGAAGCAAGGATTTTGTGGCAGTTATGGACACTGCCCGCAGCTTGGCCTTAGAGCATTTGGGCCTTCAGGATAAAGGGTATCAGGCATTATTTCTTCAAGGGGGCGCAAGTCTTCAGTTTTTAATGACCGCCTATAATCTTTTGGAAAACAAAGCGGCTTACTTAAATACGGGTACCTGGAGCGATACAGCCATTAAAGAGGCAAAACTTATGGGAGAGGTCGTGGAAGTAGCATCTTCAAAAAGTGAAAATTTTAATTTTATCCCTAAAAACTATACGGTTCCTACCGATGTAGATTATTTCCATTGCACTAGCAACAATACTATTTATGGAACCCAAATGCAGGATTTTCCTGATACGGCTGTACCAATGGTATGCGATATGAGCAGCGATATTTTTTCGCGTCAATTGGATTTTTCTAAATTCAGTTTAATCTATGCCGGCGCACAAAAAAATATGGGACCCGCTGGTACTGCACTTGTGGTTATTAAGGAAGATATGCTAGGCAAGGTTACGCGGGCAATACCCTCTATGTTAAATTATAAAACACATATTGAAAAAGAAAGTATGTACAACACCCCGGCAGTTTTACCTGTATACGTATCTATGTTAACGCTTCAATGGTTAAAGGATCTGGGTGGAATTTCAGCAATTGAAAAAATAAATAATAAAAAGGCTGAAATTTTTTATAAGGAAATAGACCGAAAT
>CAXBDO010000378.1:0-2469 GCA_963974165.1 uncultured Aequorivita sp. | reverse complement strand
CTATGTTTACAGCTTCCGGTCCTATTGCAGATGCTTCATCACCTGGGTACCATTTAACCAGGAATAATCTAAATGTAAATACAGTATTGGATTTCAATTTTGTGAACTTCCCAAGAGGGCTTTACAGATGCGATATTCTTTTTCTCGTGAAGGGAAAAATTGAAGAATATTTTTATGAAACCGTAGACCAGGTGCGGTATATCGTAAACTTAACACGCCTTAATTATGGCGATATCCATATGGCGCCAGAGGGTGCTGTAGAATTGCACTATTTATTGGGTAGTGGCAGCTTGCCATCTAAAACACAAAGTCTTTTTGTAAACGGCGCCTTTACCGTTTCTGTGGGCGACCATATTGCGCTTAGCGGTGGCAATCTTGTTTTAATTAGCGACGTAGGCGGCATTAAAACATATAGCGGAAGTAATAATCAAAATATTGTTATTACACTGGAAAACTCTATTAATGCTGTTCTTGATCCTGGCACTTTGTATGAAACGGAAGCTCTTTTTTCAACACCTACTATGGTTCTTTCAGTAACCATAAAAGCGCATTTGTATAATGCGACAAATAACAGGGTTTTTCCGGATACGTTAAGTTTTACGGCCGTAAAAGGAGTGACCGAAGCTGATTATAAAAACTTTACTATTGAAGGCTTTGGCAATTATACAATTACGGCTCCCAATTGGTTGGCTCTAGACGGTAGTAATTCAGGTAGCAATACCACTACCCGAAGAATTAAGCCAGTACATTCAGACAACTTAAACCCCGGGGTTTATCGTGGCCAGATTAAAGTTGTTTTGGGCGGTGCAGATTATTTTATAGATGTTCAGCACAACGTTATTGATAGTTTACAGACTGGCTTTTCAAAAACAGATGTAAACTTCACCAAAGATCGCAATGGCATTTCCACTATTTATGGGGCAGACAATACTAAATTGGAAATACAAATGAGTGTGGAGAGCTTTGATTATAACGCAACCACAACTAAAATTTTTCCCGCCAATTTTACAAAAGGAATTTTTAATGGCATTTCAGATTTTTGGTTAGGAAATGTAGTGCACAAGGCAATGCGCCATTTAAAAGCACTTTCAGATATCAATCTGGAAAACTTGCAGGTACCGGGAGGTATGGTAGATCTTTATAATTATAAAGTATTCAAATACTACAACCCTTCAAAAATCTATTTTTTATTTAAGTATTTGAATAGAGTTACTGGCGATCAGGTTGGACCATCAAGAGAGTTTTTTAATATTCAATTTTTAAGAGGTAGGAAACCCGCTAGAATGGCCAGAAATTTTGGAATTGTAGATTTTAAGGAATCGCCCATTCGCGTTACCAAAAAATCATTCACCTTACTGCCAGTATTTCGAAACCATTCCTTTTCACTTATTGAAATTTATCGAAATGGTGAGCTTTACAAGAGGATTTATCCCAACAGGGAAGATCATCAATTATTTGGCGTACAACTTTCTTTTGCCCCATTTCAGCAGGGCGATGTAATTGAAGCGCGGGTAAAAGGAGCACCTTCTGAATTGGTTTCATTTTCACAGCTTTATATAGTATTTCCTCCAGGCAAAAAGAGCTACCATATTGTATGGGAAAACGAGCACGGTACGCCAGAGGCCTTTGAGTTTACCGGAGATTATACCTTCCCGAGCGAGCATAAAGGTATCTTGAGCTTGAGTTTTGATAATTATTTGGAATACACTGAAAAGATGGCTTCTCAACGATTGTTGCGATTTACGGCCAATACTGGCTGGATTTTAAAGAGTAACCAGGAGCGCATCGATAGTCTGGTAGATTCAAACCGTGCGTGGATCGTTTTTAATGATAGCCGCCCACCAATTGCATTGGTGCCGGAAGATGCAAAACTAACCAATATTGATAGTGCGGCACAAACGTACCAGTACACTATAGAATTTAAAATAAACCCGCAGCATGAACTTGAAAATAATTCATTCTAGCTTTCAGCTAAACCTTGTCGATACATCGTTTACGATGATTGAGGAAAATAATTGGTTTAGCGATCAAATTTTTTCTAAATACACCTATCCTATTTCAAAAGTGCTAACTGATGAAGAGGATGCGGCATTTCAGTTTATCTCTGAAGTAGCTGCCCGAAATGTGGAAACTATTTTTGATGTCGTTTTTTACGTTTTGGACGTAGAACACGAAGCGGTGATGGAAATAGAAAAAATTGTAGGCCGCAAAATTGAATTTCAAGTGCGCTATGGTTTTGAGGATTTCCCAAATTTTGATAAGAAACTGGCACAGCTTCCGCTCCATAAATTTGAATTGGTGGGCGAAACAATCTATGAGCACGCCAGTACAAAAATAGCCTTGGCAAACCAAGATTATAATTTTCCGCAGGTATTTACAGATCAATTCGATTTAGAAAGCCCACAGTGGCAGGCTTTTGAAGGAAGGCTTAATAATTATAACGGTACTGTATGGATCCAGAATGAATAT
>CAXBDO010000377.1:0-2483 GCA_963974165.1 uncultured Aequorivita sp. | reverse complement strand
AGGAGTAGTCTTCTTTTTTGTGAAAAAATACAAAAGCCTTCGAGAAATCGAGGGCTTTTTCATTTTATATCAACGATTGTTGATTGTTGAAATTTGATTAATATTGAGCTTGGAATTTGGAACCAGAAACCTGAAACCAGAAATTTGAAAACTGATGAACTATATTCTCTTCGACGGTAACGTCCGCAATCAACTTTTACCATTTACTTTTACGCGCCCCGTGGCAGAAATTCGGGTGGGAATTTTAACCATACGCGAAAAATGGGAACATTTTTTAGGCTTTACTACCACCACGGTTACCGAAGATTATCTTTCTGAAAAATATCCCTTTTTGGAATTGGAACGCAACATTTTAATTAACGCTTCCTTTCTGCCTTCCGAAAATTTAGTGAATATTATTAAAGGATTGGAAGAGAACCAGGCAGTCTTTTTTGATGATGAGCCTATTGCGTTTTTTACAACCGAAGGACAAGAAGTAGATTTTGAAAGTTTTGATGTTATTCAATACGGACACGACGATGTTTTAAGAATTGAACATACTTGGGATATCTTTTCTAAAAATGGGGAAGCTATAAAACGCGATTTTGAAATGCTTACGAAAGAGCGGGATTCGCAACCAATTCCTGAGGGAGTGTGGACAAAAAATCCTGAAAACATTTTTATAGAAGAAGGGGCGAAGCTTGAGTTTTGCACCTTAAACGCTTCTGACGGACCAATATATATTGGTAAAAATGCCGAGGTAATGGAAGGCGCCTTGGTACGAGGGCCGTTTGCACTTTGCGAGCATTCCACTTTAAAGATGGGCGCTAAAATTTATTTAAATACTACAATTGGCCCGCATAGCAAAGTTGGTGGCGAAGTAAATAATTCGGTGGTTTTTGGCTATTCCAACAAAGGGCATGATGGCTTTTTAGGAAATTCTGTTTTGGGGGAATGGTGTAATTTGGGAGCAGATACAAACAATTCGAACTTAAAAAATAATTATGCCGAAGTAAGGCTTTGGGATTATGAAACTGAAGGTTTTGCACGCACAGGATTGCAGTTTTGTGGTTTAATGATGGGCGACCATAGCAAATGTGGTATTAATACGATGTTTAATACGGGGACTGTAGTGGGTGTAAGTGCAAATATTTTCGGCAGCGGATTCCCGAGAAATTTTATACCAAGTTTTAGTTGGGGTGGAAGCGGAGGCTTTACCACCTATAAAACAGATAAAGCTTTTGAAGTGGCCAAAGTAGTTATGGACCGCCGAAATATTGAGTTTTCAGAAATGGACGCAAAAATTTTGGAACATGTGTTTGAAGAAACTTCAAAATGGCGAAAAGCTTAATGGTAAAATAGAAAGTAAATTATTATTGAAATTATAACCAGCATTAAGCTGCCAAAAACAAACGCCAGGTTTTTTTGGCGGCGTTTTTCATTTTCCTTCAATTTCTGCTTAAAGGCAACAAATTGTGCAGGCGACATTTTTTTATGATCAACTAATTTTGTTGAGGTGCCGTAATTTGAAGCTACATCCTTGTCAAAGTATTTCTTACGTTTGGCAAGCTGGTTCGCATTGTTGCGAATTGTTTGAATCATTGCTGCAGCCGAACCGCCAAATCCCATACTTTATTTTTTCTTTTTAACTCTTTTCAATATTAAAAAATTTTGGGGATTGATGCCAAGCCCAGAGACCTTTTTATTTACAAATCGCACGGCCATATCATAAAATAGCGGAATTACGGCCGCTTCTTCCACTGCTATGGAATCCATTCTGGTGTATAGCAGTTTCCGTTCCTCTATATTAGAAATGGTAAGCGATTTTACATACAGGCTATCAAAAGTGGGGTTCTTGTAGTGCATATAATTAGGGCCATCGGGCGCAAAATTTGGGCTGTAGAAAAGGGAGAGATAATTTTCGGCATCGGGATAATCTGCAATCCAACTGGCACGAAAAATATCCAATTCACCGCTACTCTTCATTTGCCGTAACGTGGAAGGCGGCATAACATCTATGGTAACATTAATGCCCAGTTTTTCAAGTTCGCGCTGCACATATTCACAAAGATCTAAATATTGACTGTTGGTACCTATGGTAATTTCGGGCTTGAGGTCGCCGGTTTCGTTTTTATATTGTTCAATTAATTGTTTTGCCTTTTCAGGTTGATAAGTGTAACCGTTAATTTCGGCATAGCCCGGCAAACCTTTGGGTATAAAACCATGAATGGCAGGAATGCCCATGCCATTGCGAAGATAAGTAACCATCTTTTCACGGTCAAAACCGTAATTAATGGCTTGCCGCAAAGTTTTGCTTTGTATTTCTGGAGTATCAGTACCCAAATAAAATCCGAGGTATTCCGTATTTAAATACGGCCCCGTTATCATATTTGCCAAATCTTCATATTTCGGCTGGAGTTTTCCCTGTGTGGTTAATAGTTCATCTTTATAACTGCCATCCAAACCGGAGATAAAATCTAATTTGCCCTGCGCGAACTGTAGAA
>CAXBDO010000376.1:0-2501 GCA_963974165.1 uncultured Aequorivita sp. | reverse complement strand
AGTTGGAATTGCCCTGCTTATCTTAATAATTAGAAGCAGGCAAAAAAAAATCTTAATCTTGAATTCGGAAAGCGCCCGGCCCAACTTCATCTTCAATAAACTCCCCATCTTTACAAAATGGCAAAAGTTCATTTTTAATGAATTGAAGCACCTGCTTCTTTTCAGCTTCTGGATATAGCACATGCACATTGGCCCCTGCATCTAGGGTAAAACAAACCATACTTTCGGTTTCTTCCCTAAACTTCCAAATTCGGTTTATAATTTCCAGCGTATTTGGTTTCATCAAAATAAAATATGGCATAGAGGTAAGCATCATGGCGTGTAGCGATAAGGCTTCGCTTTCTACTATTTTGATAAATTCGGAAACATCGCCACTCTTAAAAATGGGAATCAGTTTTGAAAGATTACTCTTCGCTTGCCGAAAACGCTGTTCAGCAAAAGGATGGTCCAGCATTAAGTTATGCCCCACCGAGCTGCTTACTTGTTTTTCACCTTTATCTACAAGCAAAATTGTATCCTGGTAATTTTCAAAATTCTTGTGTACTTCGTAAGGATATTTCGTGCCAAAGCAATTGGTGCTATTATCAATTTCAGGATGTTCCCCCCAAATAATCAATGGGCCGTCCACACTTCTACAGGCACTGCCCGACCCCAAACGTGCCAGAAATGATGCTTTTTGGTTGAAGAAATTAGAATCAGTTTCCTGCAAGGTAATCGAGATTTCAGGCAACATTTGCATTTCCATGTCCATCAAACAAAGCGCCAAGGCACTAATCCCGCTGGCGGAAGAAGCAATGCCACTACTATGCGGAAAACTATTGGAGGTCTCTATTTTAAATCTATATTCTTTTAAAAATGGCAAATACACTTCAATTCTTTCAAAGAATTTTTGAATTTTAGGCTCAAAAGATGTTTCCCTTTTTCCATCCAGATAAACTTCAAAATCGAATCCTTCAGAATTCTTTTTCTCAAAAGATAAAGAAGTAATGGTATGGCTGTTTTTTAAGGTGAAACTAACAGAGGCATTCATGGGCTTCTGCTCGCCATACTTGCCCCAATACTTAACTAGAGCAATATTACTGGGCGATTGCCACGAAATTTTTCCGGATGTTAAGGTGTGGGAATAGTTAGCAATGATAAAACGGTGCGCTGCCATATTTGTGGGAATAGAATACAAAAGTAAAATACTTTTTCAGTTAACGTGATGACAATTCAAAAATCGTTCGATGTGTCTATATAATCCTAAAACCAAATATTATGAAACGATTGTTATTTTTTTCAGCAATGAGCCTTTTATGCCTCGCACTTTCGGCACAGACCAAAACCTGGACAGGCCCTTCGGGCGGCAATTTTAATAATGCCGCAAACTGGAATCCATCCGGAATTCCCGGTCCATCCCACGATGTTATTATTCCAACCGGCAGCAATATTCTTATTGATGGGGCCAATATAAAATCATTTGCCCTCCAAGGGAATGCCACAGCACTAATGTCTAATACCATTTATTTTACAGCTGCCTCATCCATTGCCGCAGGTGCCACTATTGATTGCAACTTTGGCTATTTTGATGGCAGCGGCACCTTAACCAATAATGGAACGTTGAATGATAACGGCATAAGTATTTCCAACGCCGTAACTATTATTAACAATGCGGCATACAATATTACTACCGGCGGCATACATTATATTGGCCAAGGCAGCCCCTTAATAAATAACACCGCCACTGGCACAATAAATATTACGGCCCTTAGCGGTTCTCTTCAAGGATCTAGCGGGCAAGGCACTATTATTAACGCTGGAACAATCAAGAAAACCCAAAGTACAGAGCTGTATGGTATAAATATTCCGCTATTGAACAATAATGGGACTATTACCGTAGAAAGTGGAATGCTGCAAATTCAAAACCAACTAACTGAATTTAACGACGGTGTTTACAATGTTAGCGCGGGCAGTACCCTGCAATGGAATTCTACATTTACCTGTAGCGGAACGCTAAGCGGACAATTGGATGGAAATTTCGAGTGGACAGGGACCATGCAAGTATTACCGGGTACCGAAACAACTTTAGATTTTAACGGGCCCGCGGGCGTTAAGTGGCTGTCTGGAAATTTTACAGGAGACGGCACTTTAAACAATCTTGGAATTTTAAATCTTGAAAGCACAGCAATAAAAACAATTGGCGGACAGTCTATATTCAATAATGCAGGCGATTTCAATATTAATTCTACGGGCGAACTTTATATAGGTTATGGCACGCCGACATTTACAAATACAGCCACGGGAAATATCAATATAAATTTTGATGGCGCCATCCAAGGCGCAAGTGGAAACGGAAATTTAATAAATACGGGTATTATTAAAAAAGAAGGTAGTACAGGGAATTTTAGTATTGCCAGCAATATTACCAACACTAGTCCTGGAAAAATCATGGCCGAAACTGGACTTTTACAATTATATGGAAGCTTAACAGGAAATGGTATATTAACAGGAAATGGAGCCGT
>CAXBDO010000375.1:0-2504 GCA_963974165.1 uncultured Aequorivita sp. | reverse complement strand
GTAAACAAAAACACTGTCTACAACGGCACTATCGCCAAAGGTTGGTGCGCTTCTTTCCAATGTAAGCTGCGATAAAAGATTAACGGTAGATTTTCCAAATACTGGGTCGTTATAAACGCCCAACTGATAAGCCGGCAATCTGTTGCTTTGTAATGGGCCCAGTTTTCTGCTGTATGAAATTAGGGTATGGGAATCATCCAAAATACCATTTGGAATTTCATCTCCCAATACTTCTGAACCTATAGTTGTAATTTCCTTTTCACAGGAAGAAAAAATAATTGTTATAAAGAATATAGCTCCAACAATGGGCAACAAATTTTTAATTTTCATCTGCATATAATATTTTATAGATAGGATTGTATTTAACCTACATTTTTCATTTTAAATTTCAATAAAAAGGGGAGGGTAATGTTTTTGTTTTCAATGATTAGGCGATGATATTTTCGAAGGTTTTTCGATAAAAATACGTCAGCACTTAATCTAAAACTTTCGAGCTGTAAAAGTCTAAATATGCTTGCGAAAAGTTTTCCATATTGTGATATTTTAACACTGGTTTATCGTAATTGTTAAGAAAATCTTCCAGCTCTGCAGGAATTTCTTCTGAAGCAATTATAACCGCATCTGAATTTTTGATTGCTATCTTCATTAGGCCAACGTAGGTAGGGTCTTCCAAATCTACTATTGCCTCATCATCAATGGCGTCAAATCTAACTTTGTCTATTGTATTTTTGGCCAAACTGCCTTCAAACCCTTGGTTGTAAACTGAAGTTACAATTTTACTGTTTTCAAATAAAGGCTCGTTGCCGTAATAATTTCGAAGGTATAATGGTAAAAAGGCCGCCAACCATCCGTGAACGTGGATAATATCTGGAGCCCAATTTAATTTTTTAACTGTTTCAATAACTCCCTTGGCAAAGAAAATAGCGCGCTCATCATTATCTTTATAGAAGTTTCCTTCCTCATCGGCATAGGTTGCCTTACGTTTAAAATAATCTTCGTTATCTATAAAATAAACCTGAATACGTTCTTTTGGAATAGATGCCACTTTTATTATCAACGGCATATCTAGATCGTTTATTACTAGATTCATTCCTGAAAGACGGATTACTTCGTGAAGTTGATGCCTTCTTTCGTTAATATTGCCATAACGGGGCATAAAAATTCGTATCTGTCCGCCGTTGTTATTAATCATTCTTGGAGCTTCAAACGACATTGAAGAAATCTCGGTCTCGGGAAGATAGGGTATAACTTCAGAAGACACATACAAGACTCTTTTATCTTTCATCTATTGGGATTTTAGGAATTATTTGCAATTGGCCGCGAAGTATCGTGGCTATTAAAAACACGCAAAATTACGAAAATTTATGTAGATTGTCTTTGAATATATTAATTTTGCCCGCTCTTAACCCAATTTTATGGTAATATATACACAGAAAGATTCCTTGGTGCAAGCCTTGTCTTCAGTGGCAAAAAATAACAAGATAGGTTTCGTGCCCACAATGGGGGCACTGCATGAAGGGCATATTTCGTTGGTTAATAATGCGTTAAGTGAAAACGAAATCGTGGTGGTTAGCATTTTTGTAAACCCTACACAATTCAATAATAGCGAGGATCTTCAAAAATATCCTCGCACTCCTGAAGATGATATTTCCTTATTAAAAACCTTAAAAAGGGACGTAATTGTGTATTTGCCAGAAATTTCTGACTTATATGAAGGTTCCGTCTTGGCCAAGGAATACCATTTTGAAGGACTTGAACATGAAATGGAAGGCAAACACCGAAAAGGACATTTTGACGGGGTGGGCACAATTGTAAGCAAACTTCTAAAAATAGTTAAACCCAATACCGCCTATTTTGGCGAAAAGGACTTTCAACAATTGCAGATCGTTAAGAAATTGGTAGCTATAGAAAACTTACCCGTTACAATTACCGGATGTCCTATTTTAAGGGAAGATAACGGCCTTGCAATGAGTTCAAGAAATAAACGACTAAGCGCAAAGCAGTTTGAGGAAGCTGCTATTATCTATAAAACCCTACAGGAAGTGCAGGAAAAATTTAGTTCGCATACTTTGGAAGCGTTAAACGCTTTGGTTGCGGAACGGTTTTTGCAAAATCCTGTTTTAAAATTGGAATATTTTGAAATAGCCAATGAGGCAACGCTTAAAACTGCCAATGAAAAAAGCACCGGCTCCAAATACCGCGCTTTTATTGCGGCATTTGCGGGCGAAGTTAGGCTGATAGATAATATATCTTTAAATTAATACCTTTGCAGCATGCAAATACACGTAGTAAAATCTAAAATCCATAGAGTAAAAGTTACAGGTGCCGATCTTAATTATATTGGCAGCATTACTATTGATGAGGATTTATTGGATGCCGCTAACATTATTGAAGGCGAAAAAGTTCAGATAGTTAACAATAATAATGGCGAAAGACTTGAAACCTACGCCATTCCCGGCCCACGAAATAGCGGCGAAATTACCCTTAACGGTGCCGCCGCAAGA
>CAXBDO010000374.1:0-2507 GCA_963974165.1 uncultured Aequorivita sp. | reverse complement strand
TTTTAGAATTTCTCGAGACGAGGTAGATGGGCCTAGCGTGGCAACTATTTTGGTTCTTTTTTGATTTGACATTTAGTCGAAAATTAAATTGTTCTTAGATTTTATAGTGTCTAATTCTACCGAATAGGCAGAAATAACTTGTTTTATTTCATTTATTCCTGAAAGGATTTTCCGCAGCGGCACGGTTTCAAAATCTGAATATATTTTCAGAAAATAATCTACTTTTTTTAATTCGGGAAGCAAATAATGAACCCTCGATTTTTCTGCCACCAGTTCGGCAAAAAGGCCGCCGGAGCTTTGTAGACCTGCGCCAACAGATTTGCATTTATTTGCCACCAAATAAAAGTGGGTGTATTTGTGTTCGTCTTCAAAATCGTACAGCGGAAATGTTATTAGCAATCCTTCCGTTGAAAAATCGAGATCTGCATTTTTCCGTTTTAACCTCATATTGAGGTGGCGGTTCATTAAATACGCCAACTTATAATCTTCTTCGCTACAATGGATGGCGATGAGCGCAAAAGGCTCTTCAAAACCTTCATCAAAAATTAATTTGTGATGCGCCATTTGCGAATAGGATTTTTAAACGATTGAAAAATTATTGCAATATTTCGACCTACAAAAATAAGCAACTTGCAAGGCATTAACTAAAATACCAACACCCTAATGCCGAAATTTTTGAAGAATAACAGAAAATATTAAGGTTTTTCTGAATCTACCTTAATGTGAAGTTTATAAAAAGCTCTTTTGGCAGCGCGTTCCTCGGCTTTCTTTTTGGAAGTAGCACGAGCTTTTGCTACTACTTCATCGTTAAGTTTTAGACGTACGGCGAAGTGTTTAAGTTCATCTTTTCCGTTGTCTTCATAGATTTCGAAATAGAATTGCTTTTTATGCTTTTGGCACCATTCAATAAAAAGGCTTTTATAGCTAATAACCTTTCCTTCCAATTTTTTGATGTCTACATAAGGTTTTACAACCCTTTTCTGAATAAACTTTTCGCAATACTTAAAACCGCGATCCAAATAAATGGCACCTACCAAAGCTTCAAAAACGTTACCGTAGATATTGCCACTAAATTGTTGGGTAGGAATGGTGGTTTTTAAAAATTTAATGAGGTTTAAATCGCGCGCCAACTCATTAAGGTGTTCCCTGCTTACAACCTTGCTGCGCATTTTGGTGAGGTAACCCTCGTTGCCGCCAGGAACTTTTTTGTATAAATGCGCTGCAATTACAGCGCCCAACATAGCATCGCCCAGAAATTCGAGCCGCTCATAGTTTTGTGGTTGTCCACTAGTATTCTTTTCGTTTGTGGAACGATGGGTAAAAGCGGTTTCGTAAATGGAAAGATTTTTGGGCTTAAACCCTAATATTTTTTTGAGGGCATTAAAAAAATCCCCGTCTTTTTCTGAACGGGAAGAAAATATGTTTTTAATAGAACCCATTAATTTGTTTAGGCATCAAGTTTTTTAAACAGCACGCAAGCATTGTGGCCACCAAATCCAAAAGTGTTGCTCATAGCTACTTTAATATCGCGTTTTTGAGCTTTGTTTAAGGTTAGGTTTAAAGAAGGGTCAATGTTTTCATCTACCGTTGTATGGTTAATGGTAGGTGGAACAATCCCGTGTTTCATTGCCAAGATTGAGGCAATAGCTTCTATAGCTCCTGCTGCGCCCAAAAGGTGCCCAGTCATAGATTTTGTTGAATTAATGTTGATGTCTTTTGCATGTTCGCCAAATACATTAACAATAGCTTTCAATTCGGCAACGTCGCCAAGGGGAGTAGAAGTTCCGTGAGTATTGATGGTATCAACCTCATTGGGGCTCATGTTGGCATCGCGCAGGGTATTCAGCATTACACGTTCTACGCCAATTCCGTCTGGATGTGGGGCCGTCATATGGTAAGCATCGCTGCTCATACCGCCACCAACTACTTCGGCGTAAATTTTTGCGCCACGTGCTTTGGCGTGTTCATATTCCTCAAGAATAAGTGCGCCGGCGCCTTCGCCTAAAACAAACCCATCGCGGGTTGCGTCAAATGGGCGAGAAGCCGTTTCTGGACTTTCATTGAGGGTTGATAGGGCGTGCATGGCATTAAAGCCACCCATACCTGCCATGGTTACTGCTGCTTCACTTCCACCGGTTACAATAATATCGCAATGACCCAAACGTATGTAGTTAAGGGCATCTATCATTGCATTGGCAGAGGAGGCACAGGCTGAGACCGTAGTATAGTTGGGTCCCATAAAACCATGTTTAATTGAAATGTTTCCGGGCGCAATGTCCGCAATCATTTTTGGAATAAAGAAGGGGTTGAAACGTGGCGTTCCATCCCCTTCTGCAAAGTTTATTACTTCATTTTGAAAAGTTTCCAAGCCACCAATACCGGCACCCCATATTACACCAACACGGAATTTATCTACCTTATCAAGGTTAATTCCAGCGTCTAGTATCGCTTCATCAGAAGATACCAGGGCATATTGGGCAAACCGATCTAATTTTCGAGCTTCTTTT
>CAXBDO010000373.1:0-2511 GCA_963974165.1 uncultured Aequorivita sp. | reverse complement strand
CAGTCCAATACTGTTGTTATTGGGCTTATATTTTTAATAACGATGCTGCTTAGCAGTGTGGTTAGTAACAATGCCACTGCCATTATTATGACCCCTATTGCAATAGCGGTTGCCATAGGTTTAGACCTCTCTATGAAACCATTTATATTAGCCGTATTGTTTGGTGCCAATTTCAGTTTCTTTACCCCAATGGGTTACCAAACCAATACTTTGATTTACGGTATGGGCTTTTATAAATTCAAACATTTCTTTATAATTGGCGGTGTACTATCTATAGTACTGTGGATTTTAGGTACTTTTATGCTTTCAACCCTTTTTTAAAATATTATTATGAGCCAAGAAAACTATTCCGTGAACGATTCAGTAACAAATTTATACGACAAGCTGGAAGGTTGGCTGGATGCAATTATATTGAAACTGCCCAATTTTGCGGTGGCCCTTCTTGTACTTATAATTTTCTATTTTATTGCAAAAGGCTTAAAAAAACTAACACACAAGATACTTTTCAAAAAAGTTAAGGAAGAATCTATAAAGCAGGTTCTTTCGAAATTAATATATGTAGTTATTTTAATGGTTGGATTTTTTGTGGCCCTCGGCGTAATGCAACTCGATAAAGTGCTAACTTCTGTCTTAGCTGGTGCCGGGGTTATGGGACTTGCAATTGGTTTCGCCCTTCAAGGCACCTTAAGTAATACAGTTTCGGGCTTTGCGCTTTCGTTTCAGCCCAAAGTGCGTATTGGCGATTATATAGACACTGAAGGTAAAACCGGCTATGTTGAAGAAATAAATTTAAGGAGCGTAACCGTTAGGCAACCGGATAACGATTATGTAATTATTCCTAATAAGATTTTTGATGAAAACCCTTTCACAAATTATTCCTGGACCGAACGAGGCCGAATTTCAGTTAGTTGTGGGGTTGGATATGAATCTGATTTGCAAAAAGTAGAAGATTTGGTTGTAAAGGTAATTACTGAAAATTTTGAACAGCGCACTAATGAAGGCGTGGAATTCTTTTATACCGAATTTGGAGACAGCTCAATTAACTTCGTTACCCGATTTTGGATTACAGTGCAACAGCCCAAACCAAAACTGGAAGCTCAGCACAAGGCAATTAAGTTGATTAAGAAAACCTTCGACGAGGCTGGAATAAACATCCCATTCCCTATTCGTACTTTAGATTTTGGAAAAAATAAATTACGAATGGAACCAATGGAAGATCATTCCGAATCAAAAAACACTTCAAATAAAAGCGAATAATTAAAAATTGTAAATACATCTAAAAAATTATTTATGAAAAAATTGCTAAGAATATTGCTGGCCGGATGGGGCGCCAAAAAAATAGGTGGTGGTAAATGTGGCTGTATAGGTACTATCGTGGTATTTCTGATTTTATATTGGCTATTGGGATTCGTCTTTGATGTTTTCTAATATTTTCCTTTTAACAAAACAATAGCATGTGTTAACTAATTTTTTGGGGAGCTAGGCAGTTATAGATGTCATAAACCTAAAAAAACTTAGTATTATGAAAAAAGCACTTATGCTAACCATGTTAACGGGAGCTCTTATTGCCACCTCCTGTGTTTCGAAAAAGAAATATGTAGAATTGGAAGGTCAATACAATGACACCCGCTCTACCCTGGCTAAAACACAATTGGAAAAAGAAGAAATTGAAGCAAAGTACGCCAAGATTGAGGAGCGTGTTGCCAGCTACAATTCAAAAATCCAATCGTTAACCGATAGTAACAATACGCGCCTACAACAAATAGAAGGCGTTGTTATTTCTGAAAACGACAAGGAGAAAATGAAGAAAGCCCTTGCCAATGTAAACCCACAAGAATTGGCACAAGCTAGAACACTTAAAGATTCAATGAATCTGATCGTTTCGCACAATCTTAAAAAGAACCTAGACAACAGTTTGGTTGGCGAAGGCGAAGAAGACGATATCGAGATTGATATTGACGAGACTGTGGTTATGATTACCATTTCAGATAAGTTATTGTTCAACTCTGGAAGTGCACGTGTAAATTCAAAGGCAAATCCGCTTTTAGAGCGTCTAGCAAATGTAATCAATAGCGAACCTGCACTTGAAGTTATGGTTGAAGGGCACACTGATAGCCAAACCGTTAAACCAGGTGCTTACGTAAAAGATAACTGGGAATTGAGTGTAGAGCGCGCTACTGCCGTAATCCGTACCCTACAGGATAAATACGGGGTTGCTCCTGAAAAATTGATAGCAGCCGGAAGAAGTAGTTATCACCCACTAACTGAAAACGAAACCAAGGAAGGCCGTTCAACCAATAGAAGAACGCGAATTGTAATTCTTCCAAACCTCGACAAATTTTTGGCTTTGCTTTCTGCCAACTAAAAAAGAGAGTAAACAACTATGGTAAAAAGGGGTCCATCGTAATGATGAACCCCTTTTTTTATGCAATAAAAATTAGGCTATTAAGATGGTTTGGTAGGCCTAACCTCAATCTTGCTTGGCAAGGTTCGTGGGTTCATCTTTAAAAG
>CAXBDO010000372.1:0-2544 GCA_963974165.1 uncultured Aequorivita sp. | reverse complement strand
CAGTGCAAGATTATATGGGTACAGACGTAGTTCTAAATCAAAATTTTGGCGACGCTCGCTAATGCCCCTTATTTTAATATAAACTCAATCAACCTAAACTAAAACTCTCAACAAAATTAAGTATTATGGCACAATCAAAATCAACTAAGAAATTATTTAATATGGCCTATGGCCTTGGAGCTTCGATTGTAATTATTGGAGCACTTTTCAAAATCCTTCACTGGGAAATTGGTCCATTAAACGGAGGTATCCTTTTGGCGATCGGACTTATTACTGAAGCACTTATTTTCGCAATCTCTGCTTTTGAACCAGTTGATGATGATTTAGATTGGTCATTGGTATACCCAGAATTAGCTGGTGGTGCTAGCGCAAACAGAAAAGCCGTTGCAGCTGAAACTGAAGAGGCACAAGGACTTTTGTCTAAAAAATTAGACGATATGCTTAAAGATGCGCGCATCGATTCTGAATTAATGAACAGCCTTACTGCAAGCATCCGTTCTTTCGAAGGTGCAGCTAAAGGTATGGCGCCAACTGCAGAGGCAATGAACTCTACTAAAAAATACAGCGAAGAAATGGCTCTTGCCGCTGCGCAAATGGATTCATTGAACAGCTTGTACAAAGTTCAGATTGAATCTACTAGCCGTCAAACTGAGGCAAACCAACAAGTTGCTGAAAACGCGGAACAACTTAAGAAACAAATGCAGCACTTGGCTACCAACCTTTCTTCATTGAATGGTGTTTACGGAGGTATGCTTTCTGCAATGGGAACAAAAAACTAAGATAGGTCTTCACCTTAATTATTAATCTTTAAAAAAGAATTAAAATGGCAGGAGGAAAACTATCCCCAAGGCAGAAGATGATTAACCTAATGTACTTGGTTTTCATCGCGATGCTTGCATTAAACATGTCCAAAGAAGTATTATCGGCTTTTGGATTATTAAATGAAAAAATTGAAACTGCAAACGTTTCTACATCACAGCGTAACCAAGCTTTCATGGATGGCTTGGCTCAAAAAGCGGCTGATGAACCAGCGCAATACGCAGCTGTTGAAGCAAAAGCAAAAGAGATTTCACAAATTTCTGATGAACTTGATACTTATCTAGCATCTCTAAAATCTGCTTCAATGGAAAAAATTGAAGATCCTACAGATTACGAGGTAATGGATAAGCCAGATTACTTTAACAACCTGTTTTTTACAGGAGATAAGTATAAGGAAGGCGGGCAAGAATTTTTGGCGCAAATAGATAAGTACCGTACTTCAATGATCGAGGTATTGTCTGACACTGCTTTGGCAAAAGTTGCCGGCATCGAGGATATTAAAAAATCTATTCAAGCTAACTTTTCAACTTCAGAAGTAACAAACCGCGATGGTAAAAAAGTAAATTGGTTAAACTATAACTACGAAGGGTTTCCTTTAGTAGCTTCATTAACTAAACTTACCCAAATTCAAGCTGATATTAAAACTACCAAAAGTGAAGTTCTACAAAGGATGTTAGCTGGTCAACAAGCGGCAGCTATGTCTTTCACGCAATATAACACCTTATTGGAAGCTACAAAAACAGCGTTTTATACAGGTGAACAATTTGAAGGCGGAATTGTATTAGGCAGAAAAGATCCAAATACAAAACCAAGCAGAGTTGAATTAACCTTAGACGGTCGTCCTTTATCTGAAGATCAATACACTATTGAAAGTGGTAAAGTGATGCTTAAGATTGGTGCAGGTTCTCCTGGGGATCATAAAATTCAAGGTGATTTAATTTTCCTTGAAGATGGTAAAGAAACTAAGGTTCCTGTAGATGTAGGTTTTTCAACTATTTCTAAACCAAATTCAGCAGTAATCGCTGCGGATAAAATGAACGTAGTATATCGTGGGGTAGACAACCCAATGACAGTATCTATTCCCGGCATTCCAGATAATAACGTAAATGCATCTGCGGCTGGTCTTTCAAAAGTATCGGGCAGCAAATACGTGATGCGCCCAGGAGCAGGTAGAACAGTTACTATTACTGCCAGTGGAACTTTGCCAAATGGAGATAAAATAAGCACACCGGCTGAATTCCGTATTAAAGATATTCCAGCACCAGTAGGAGCAATTCGCGGGGAAACCGGAATTGTAAGAATGGAGCGTGGAGGTCTTGAAATATCTTCAGTTTCAGCAGTATTGCCTGATTTTGATTTTGATGTAAATCTTAATGTATCTGGCTTTAGTTTTAAAGTATCTGGACAGCCAACAGTTCGTGTTAACGGTACCAAGTTGGATGCAGCCGCTAAAGGCGCTCTAAGAAGAGCTGCCCGTGGTGATGCTGTTCAAATTTTTGATATCAATGCAAGCGTTTCTGGAAGTGGAGTAATGCTTAAGAAAACATCACCAGTAATTATTGAATTGACAAACTAATCTTTAGTATAAAAATCCCTATAGGTATGAATTTGAAAAATGTTGTTTTATGTGTTTTCGGCCTTGGAATGGCAACTAGCGCCAGTGCGCAGTTGAACATTCTAAATGCTAAAACACCTGAGGAGATAGGCAAAAAAACCGAAGCGCAG
>CAXBDO010000371.1:0-2553 GCA_963974165.1 uncultured Aequorivita sp. | reverse complement strand
TTCAGCATCGTAACGTTATAGCTATCCTTTATTGTTTCACTTAAAGCGGAATAATTTGGCGAGGTTAACGAATTGTTCAACATTTCGTTAAACCCAAGGGCAGTAAGCTGCCCCGCAATTTTATTTTGAACCAAATAATCGCCTCCTGGCAAAATTGTTGAAACGGAAGCATTCAGTTTTTGTGCAAATTTTATATTGTTGTAGCCGTAAACGCGAAGAATTTCCTCTATAACATCCACATCGCGGGTAACATCGTTACGGTAGGCTGGAATGGCCATCCCTATGCCCGTTTCGGTTACGTTAATTATTTTCATTTCCAAAGATGTAAGAATCTCCTTAATGGTTTCCCGTGAAATTACTTCGCCAATAAGTTTATCGGCCTTTTCAAAATGAAGGAATACTTGATGGTCCTCAATTTTTTTAGGGTAAATATCAATCAAATCGCTCGTTATTTCCCCACCCGCAATTTGAAGAATTAAAATGGCGGCGTACCGAAGTGCATAATCTGCAATATTTGGGTCTATTCCCCTTTCAAAACGGAAAGATGCATCAGTACTTAAACTGTGGCGTTTCGCAGTTTTACGAATGCTTACAGGATTAAAATAAGCACTTTCCAAGAAAATGCTGGTGGTTGCTTCTGTTACCCCGCTATTCAATCCGCCATAAACTCCTGCTATACACATTGGTTTTTCGGCATCGCAAATCATTAAATCGTCTTCGTGAAGTTCACGTTCAACACCATCTAAAGTGGTAAATTTAGTGCCGGCAGGCAGCGTTTTTACATTTACAGTGTTGCCAGAAATTTTGGCTGCGTCAAACGCGTGTAGCGGCTGCCCAAGATCGTGCATCAACAATATTGTTGATTGGCGCCACGCCAATGGCGTTTAAACGGTTTTGTATCCAAGCTGGCGAGGGCCCAACTTTAATATTGCTGATGGTAATTGCGCAATATCGGGGCGCAAGCGCATTGTCCTTCACCTTAACGTCAATTTTAAGGGTGCGGTTATCTATTCTGAAATTACTGGAAGATGGTGTGTTCAGCTTGGCTGAAATATCTTTGTGCAATAAGCCCGCCTTTAAATCGCGCGCCACGCCCCAATGGCTCATGGCATCGGCACGGTTTGGAGTAAGGCCGATTTCAAAAATCTTATCATTTTCTATTTGAAGCACTTTTGCAAGCTCAGTTCCTGGTTTTAGTTTAGGATCCAAAACCATGATTCCGTCGTGCGATTTTCCTAGGCCCAATTCGTCTTCAGCGCAAATCATTCCTTCGCTTACTTCGCCACGTATTTTGCCCTTGTTTATTTGCCACGGATTTCCATCGACATCGTAAAGGGTAGTGCCTACAGTAGCCACGGGTACTTTCTGTCCTACTGCTACATTAGGGGCGCCGCAAACTATCTGGATTGGTTCGCCCGTTCCAACATCTACTTTGGTGACCTTCAACCGGTCTGCATTTGTGTGCTGAACGCATTCTAAAACATGGCCAACAATTACGCCTTCCAAACCGCCTTTTACGGATGAAAAATCTTCTATTCCTTCAACCTCAAGTCCGAGGTCTGTAAGTAAATCGCCAGTTTCTTCGGCATCCCAAGGAAGGTTAATGAATTGTTTAAGCCAATTGTATGAAATCGTCATAAGTGTAAAATTCTAAACAGTGCGCAAAGATAATATTCTATTGGTTATTGGTTATTGTTTCTGCTTTATTGTTTTGCAGAAAATGATGAAGGACGGAAGTTGGGTGATGGGTGATGGAAGACGGATGACTGAAGACGGATGATGGATGTTTTTATTGAAAACCTGGATCTTAAATTCTGTTATTTGTTGAAGAATTAATTCCTAAAAAATAAAGAACCACCAAAACTGTTGCGACTGCGGAAACAAAAAAAGTAACACTAGCCCCAAAATAAAACCACAATAAACCAGCGGTAACACTTGCAAGCATAGCAATAATACTTTGAAAAGCGGTATACGTACCCACGGCCGTGGCCGTATTTTTTTCTTTGCAGGTATTGGTAATCCATGCTTTGGAAATGCCTTCGGTTGCGGCGGCGTAAATTCCATAGCCAAAAAAAAGGGCGATAATAACATAGAGATTTGTTGTAAGTCCCATTCCGAAATACACTAAACTAAAGATTGCCAAACCGAAAATAAACATTCTTTTCAGCCCAATTTTATCTGCAAATATCCCTAGTGGGAAGGCCGTAAGCGCATAAATTAAATTGTAGAAAATGTATATGCCTATTACCCAAGTGTCGTCCAAACCGGCATCTTTCGCCTTTAAAAGAAGAAAAACATCACTGCTATTGAACAGCGCGAAAAATAGAAGTCCGATTACTACTTTTCGGTATTCAGCGGAACTTTGTTTCCAATATTTCACAAATGAAAAGAATGAGAGTTTTTTCTTTTCGGCAGGGCGTTCAGTTTTTTTATCTTTCAATAGAAAAGAAGCAACTACCGCCAAAATCCCGGGAATAAATGCGATGTAGAAAAGATTTATATAATCTTCAGGGTTAAAATATAAAGAGAGAAGGGCTAGGGCCGGACCCAAAA
>CAXBDO010000370.1:0-2561 GCA_963974165.1 uncultured Aequorivita sp. | reverse complement strand
TTAATTAAATCTACGCCCGAAGGTGCACGCGATTTCGTAGTGCCAAGCCGTATGAACGAAGGCCAATTTTACGCGCTTCCGCAATCGCCGCAAACATTTAAGCAATTGTTGATGGTGGGCGGATTGGATAAATATTTCCAAATAGTGAAATGTTTCCGCGATGAGGATTTACGCGCAGACCGTCAGCCCGAATTCACCCAAATAGACTGCGAAATGGCCTTCGTAGAGCAGGAAGATATTCTGAATGCTTTTGAAGGATTGACAAAACATTTATTAAAAGAAATTAACGGTGTTGAAATTTCTGAATTCCCAAGAATGACGTATGATGATGCTATGGCGAAATACGGAAACGACAAACCGGACATTCGTTTTGGAATGGAGTTTGGCGAATTAAATCCGGTTGCGCAACACAAAGATTTCAGCGTTTTTAATCAAGCCGAATTGGTAGTTGGTATAGCTGTTCCTGGTGGAAATGCTTTCACCAGAAAAGAAATAGATAAAATAATAGACTGGATTAAGCGACCACAAATTGGCGCTTTGGGAATGGTTTATTCACGTTGCAACGAGGATGGCAGCTATAAATCTTCCGTAGATAAATTTTTCGATCAGGAAGATTTAGCAAAATGGGCAGAAGTTACTGGCGCAAAACCTGGCGATTTGGTTTGCGTACTTTCCGGAGATAAAAATAAAGTTAGAACCCAATTAAGTGCCCTTCGTATGCATTTGGCCGAAGAACTTGGCCTAAGAAAGAATAACGAATTTGCACCACTTTGGGTTGTAGATTTCCCGCTATTGGAATGGGATGAAGATACACAGCGCTACCACGCCATGCACCACCCATTTACCTCTCCAAAACCAGGGCAACTGGAACTTTTGGATACCAATCCGGGTGAAGTAAAAGCCAATGCATACGATTTGGTTTTAAATGGAAATGAAATTGGCGGAGGCTCAATTAGAATCCACGACAAAAAAACACAGGCATTAATGTTCGATTATTTGGGCTTTACCCCTGAGGAAGCGAAGGCACAGTTTGGCTTTTTAATGGATGCCTTTCAATACGGTGCGCCGCCACACGGTGGAATTGCATTTGGTCTGGACAGATTGGTAGCAATTTTGGGCGGACAGGAAACTATCCGCGATTTTATTGCCTTCCCGAAAAACAATTCGGGCCGCGATGTAATGATTGATGCGCCCGCACCAATAGATCAAAAACAATTGGATGAACTTCATCTAAAAGTTGAAATAAAATCTTAAAAAAAAATCCTGCAATAGCAGGATTTTTTGATAGCTTTAAATATGCCAACACAGAAAAAGAAATTATTTACCCGCATTCTCATTTGGAGGATAAAACACATTCCGCATAAGCAGTTTGTATTTATTCTTGCCATAGCCGTAGGGCTCTTGGCAGGCATTGGGGCAGTAATTCTTAAAAATTTGACGCACCTTATCCAAGATGCGTTACAGGGCAATCTTATTGCGCGCTATCAAACAGCATTTTATTTTATTTTTCCGCTTATAGGGCTTACACTCGTTTTTTTGGTAATGCGATATATAATTCGCAATAAAGTAAGCCACGGCATTCCTTCTACCCTTTATGCCATTTCCAAAAGAAAAGGTTTTATGAAACCATTTCAAATGTTTGGCAGTATTATTACAGCGCCCATAACTGTAGGTTTTGGAGGTTCTGTTGGGCTTGAGGGCCCCACGGTAGCGACGGGGGCGGCAATAAGTTCGAACCTTGCTCGGTTTTTTCATATGAACCAACAAACCCGAACGCTATTAATTGGATGTGCGGGGGCAGCGGCTATGTCGGCAATTTTTAAAGCGCCCATTGCTGCAATTATTTTTGCGGTTGAAGTGTTTAGTCTGGATCTTACATTGGTTTCAATGGTACCCCTACTTTTGGCTTCCGTTTCAGCCATAACCACTTCCTATTTCTTTTTGGGCTCTGATGTTTTACTACCTTTTGATATTACCGAAAAATTCACAATAGACGACATTCCATTCTATATTTTATTGGGTTTAGTGGCGTCTGGGGTTTCTATCTATTACACGAAAATGTATTCCCAAATTCAGGATTTTTTCGAAAAAATAGCCTCGCCCATAAAACGGTTATTAATTGGCGGAATTGGCCTCGGAATTTTGGTATACTTCATTCCTCCCCTTTATGGTGAAGGTTTCGATGTAATAAACAATTTGGTACAGGGCAATCCGCAAGCTGCATTGGAGAACAACTTTTTCAATTTAGACCTTACCAGTATTTGGGTGGTTATATTATTATTGGCAGGTTTGGTGGTATTTAAGATTATTGCCAGCGCACTTACTTTTGGTGCCGGAGGTGTTGGGGGCATTTTTGCTCCAACGCTCTTTATGGGCAGCATTATGGGGAATTGCTTCGCTAAAATTTTAAACAATATTGGCCTATTGAACAATCCCGTTTCCGAAAGTAACTTTACTTTAGTGGGAATGACCGGATTAATGGCGGGCGTTTTGCATGCGCCCTTAACCGCAATATTCCTTATTGCCGAGGTAACGGGCGGCTATGAACTGTTTATTCCCTT
>CAXBDO010000369.1:0-2569 GCA_963974165.1 uncultured Aequorivita sp. | reverse complement strand
AAAATTATCTTCGCCCAATATTATATAACTGGCACCAGTTCGGGCCAGGCGCAGCGTAGCTTTATCATTTTTGCGTTGTCTGTAAATAAGCAGAAAGGGTACGTCGTGTTCCAAAAACAGAAACCCTCCGTGGGGAAGATTTTTAACGGTGCGTTGCCCATCAAAAAGTTCTCCTATAAGTTCCTCTATTTCCGTAGTGGCAGCTGCCTCCATTTTCCTTTCTTATTTATCGACTAAACGCTAATTAAATTTGTTTAGGGGAAGATAAAAAAAACGGCAGGCTAGGGGGGGCGGTTTAAAATTTATTTAACAGGGCTTTGAGAGGGATTTATAAGTTTTGGAAGGAGAAAGTGAGTGATGATCTTTTCGGAATCCTATTAAAATTATTTAGATTATAAAATGCATCAATATCCAAATGAAACTGGGCGATTATTTAAAAGTATGGCGTTGCTCTTGCGTGGCAGATGCTTTAAGCAATTGGTTAAAGATTTTAATATTATTGAAATCGCGGGTAATGGAACCCGAAGCAGCAATACCGGAAATGCCTGTTTTTAAGATGTCGGCCACATCATCTGGTGTAATGCCGCCAACCCCAAGGATTGGCGTGCCGGTTTTTAAAACATCGGTAATGGCAGTATAGCCTATTAATCCTAATGCGGGCGGTAAATCTGTTTTTGTGGTGGTGGCTCTAAATGGCCCCAGACTTATATAGTTTACTTGTTCATCCAACAAAGCTTCACAATCCTGCATAGTATTAGCAGTGCCGCCAATAATTTGCCAATTATATAAATATTTTCTTGCAACAGTAGGAGTGACGTCAGTTTTTCCCAAATGGACCCCATCTGCTTTAACTTCCTTGGCTATTTTATAATGATCGTTAATGATTAATCGGGTTTGAAAATGGGAAGTAATCTCTCTGGCTTCCGCAGCCAGTTTTAGAATGTTTTTATCTGAAATTCCCTTAATCCGCAATTGAACCAATTCAGCCCCAGCGCCGCAGGCCTTTTGAATATTTTCCAAATGCTCTTGGGCCGATGTTCCTTGCGATATGTAATGTAATTTAGGTATCATTATCCATTTTTAAATTTCGGTATTCCCGCTTTTTCTTAAACTCCGCATCTTTTTGAATACTCCATAAAATACCCTTCAAAACGTTTTAGCATTGGATGCATTTTTTCAGAATAAAGCACATATTGGCATTTGCTGATACTTTGGGTGATAGACATAATAGCGGCATAGGCAGATTTTTGGGTCAGAAATTCAGCATCGTCTATACTGAAAAGCTTTAAATCGGCAATACTTACCCCATTCATCAAGAATAATTTGTTCATAGATTTGGGCGTAGAAATAAGAATATCGATGCCCATGGCAATTTCCGATTTCTGTACATCTACGTGCAGCTCCTCATAGCCCACATACACCCGTAAAGAAGTCTCCTTGGTATAAAATAGAAATTGGTCGTACAGCTGCATCGCTATTTCCTTATTTTCAACTAGAACTAAGGCTCTGGGGGCGTTTCCAATTGCCCTACATTTTAATTTTTGTAGGGTAGTAAGTATAAGCGTGGTGGTTTTTCCGCTATCTTTTGGTGCCGTGCAATATACGTTAGAACCACTTTTTATAACAGGTATGCATTCGCTTTGGAAAGGCGTAGGGGTTTCTATTTTAAGTTGGGCCAATTTTTCTTGAATATCGGCATGTAATTTTTTAAAAGGCATATTAATTTTTAAAAATGAAAGAATAGCGTGCTGTTTGCGCTAAAAGGCAAAGATACTGTCTACAATTGACATAGGGGTTCAACGCACTAAAGGTTTTAGATATATGTAGACTCGAATTGAAATTGGAAATCCCTTACTTGGGGAGGATCGGCGAAAATCAAATTTTAGACGGGTGACTTATTAGTTTTTGGATAAAGCCCTTAATACTTTGATTGCTTTTTCGGAATTTTTAGTTTCTACAAAAAAAAGGGTCGTGAAAGGTACCCAATAAATAAAAAATATGGTTAATTAAATTTATTAAGTACCATTTTCATACTTCTGAGTTTATTTCTAAACTATACATATCAATATGTGAAAAATTGTATTTTTGTTCCGGTTTTAGAATTATAGGTTTTTCCAATTCTAAAAAATGGTAAGCACAGTATTTACAATTCAATAATAGGTTAGTCGTGATTAATCCTGATTGGTAAAATATAGTTTAAAGTGGAATACTTACCTCAAAAAATTTGACTTATGAAATTATTACACATTACGGTTGCAATTATTTTTTTCTCAAGTACTTATTCCCAAGTTGGAATTGGCGTATTAACCCCCCAAAGTGATCTACATGTTTCCAAAACAGGAAGTGATGGTGGTAGTGTACAAATTGATGGAGGAATAAGATTGGGTGGTAACGATAATATAAAGGGAAATAAAGGTAAAGCTGGGCAAGTTATTATGAGTAATGGATCGACCGCGGAATGGGTAACTTTGGGTAAAATTGACGGTTACGTAACAGATTGCGACGTTCCAAATAAAATTGTGAACATAACTATGGGTGTTAATTTAACCGTTACAAGTGCCCAAGTAAC
>CAXBDO010000368.1:0-2597 GCA_963974165.1 uncultured Aequorivita sp. | reverse complement strand
AATACGGGCGGCCAATATTTGGTAAAAGTGGTTTTGGATAAGACAGATGAAAGCATTCTTTCCGGTATGTACGCCACCGTGCAATTTCCTATTGAAAAGAAAACCGACCTTACCACAGTTTTGGTGCCAGAGCAAGCTTTGGTAAAACGCGGACAGCTAACCGGAATTTACACTGTTAGTGAAAATAATACAGCAATACTTAGATGGTTGCGCTTGGGCCGAACTTTCGGCGAAAATGTGGAAGTACTTTCAGGCTTGGCTGCCGATGAAAACTATATTATTTCTTCAGAAGGAAAACTTTATAACGGCGCCAAATTAACTATTAAAAAATAAAAATGAAGGACGGATTAGCAGGCAAAATTGCCAAGTTATTTATAGGTTCGAAGCTTACGGTACTCTTAATGATCGTGTTTATGGTCGTAGGGGTGTGGAGCTCGTTTTTAATACCGCGCGAGGAAGAACCGCAGATTGATGTGGCCATGGCCGATATATTTGTGGGTTATCCGGGCGCTTCACCAACCGAAGTTGAATCACGCGTTGTAAAACCTTTGGAAAAAATTGTTTCCAATATCCCTGGGGTAGAATATGTGTACTCCACCTCTTCTAACGAAGGCGCTATGGTTATTGTGCAATTTTATGTAGGTGAAGATATTGAGCGATCTTTTGTAAAGCTTTATAATGAAATGAACAAGCATATGGACCAAATGCCTCCGGGCGTTACCATGCCGCTTGTAAAACCCCGTGCCATAGACGATGTACCAATGTTGGGCATTACGCTTTGGAGCGAAAATTATGACGATTTCCAATTAAAACAAATTGCAGACGAGCTTACCCAAGAGGTAGAAAAAGTGCCACAAGTTTCCACAACCAAAAAAGTTGGGGGTAGAAACAGACAACTACGGGTGGTGCTCGATAAAGATAAATTGGCGGCAAGCGGCTTAGACTTTTTAGGCGTTGCCGAAATGATTAAAGCCAATAACCAGCAAATGACTTCGGGCAGTTTTGATAAAAACGATACCGAGTTTATTGTTAGAACCGGGAATTTTCTAAAATCGGCAGTCGATGTTGAAAATTTGGTAGTGGGAATTAACCAAAACCAGCCCATTTACTTAAAGCAAGTAGCTACTATTATTGACGGTCCTGAAATTCCACGGAATTATGTTTCCTTCGGGTTTGGGGGCGCAGGTGAAAATGCATCAGAATTTCCTTCGGAATATCCTGCGGTAACTATTTCGGTAGCGAAAAGAAAGGGTGCCGATGCTATGAAAATAGCCGATGTTATTATTGATAAGGTAGACCATTTGCGAAGCAATTTAATTCCGCAGGATGTTCACGTAGAAATTACCAGAAATTATGGCGAAACTGCTTCCCAAAAAGTAGCAGAACTATTGATGCACCTTATGGGCGCAATTATTGCGGTTACGCTGGTAGTAATGCTCGCAATGGGATGGCGTGGCGGATTGGTAGTTTTTCTATCGGTGCCAATTACTTTTGCCCTTACGTTGTTGAGCTACTATTTGTTGGATTATACACTAAATAGAATTACACTTTTTGCATTGGTTTTCGTAACTGGTATTGTCGTCGACGATTCCATTATTATAGCCGAGAACATGCATAGGCATTTTAAGATGAAACGCCTGCCTTTTAAACAGGCTGCTATATATGCCATTAACGAAGTAGGAAACCCAACCATTTTGGCAACCCTAACCGTTATAGCTTCCGTGTTACCTATGGCCTTCGTGTCTGGATTAATGGGCCCGTATATGTCGCCTATGCCTATTGGAGCATCCATTGCAATGATATTGTCATTGTTTGTGGCATTGACAATTACACCCTATTTGGGTTATATTTTTCTTCGTGAAAAAGAGAAAAAAGGAAAGGCGCCAAAGCCCGAAAAGACTTTGGAGAGCACCTTTATATACAGAATCTATTCAAAGCTGGAAACGCCTTTGATTGAAAACAAAAAAACACGATACCTATTTTTAGGAATTACCGTGCTAATGCTTATAGGATCTGTATTGATGTTTTTCACAAAATCTGTAGCGGTAAAAATGCTGCCTTTCGACAATAAAAACGAAATGCAGGTAGTAATAGATATGCCCGAAGGCACAACACTAGAGCGTACTGCAGTAGTAGCTAAGGAAATTGGGCAATATCTTGCCACAGAACCATTGGTAGTAAACTATCAAAATTACGTAGGTACTTCGGCGCCAATAACCTTTAATGGCTTGGTACGCCATTACGATTTACGTGGTGGTAGCAATATGGCCGATATTCAAGTGAATTTGGTTAAACAGGACGATCGTGACCTACAGAGCCATGATATCGCAAAACAGTTGCGCCCGGATATTCAGGCAATAGGTAAAAAGTTTGGTGCCAATATCAAAATTGTTGAAGTACCGCCCGGACCGCCAGTATTATCTACTATTGTTGCAGAGGTTTACGGACCAGATTACAACCAACAAATAGCTGTTGCAAAACAGGTTGAAAACATTTTGAACGAAACCCAAGATGTTGTAGATGTAGATTGGATGGTTGAGGCAGACCAAAAAGAATACGAATTTATCATTGACAAAGAAAAAGCAATGCGCTACGGC
>CAXBDO010000367.1:0-2597 GCA_963974165.1 uncultured Aequorivita sp. | reverse complement strand
GTGCCATGAAACCGATTGTCGTAATAAACGGGCACGTCTACCAAAAATGCTTGTCCTTTTTGGGTAAGGTTAACCCAAGGCGTAATATTTGTTAAGGTATCTTTTGCATTTTCAAGCCAACTGGGGTAGCGATATGCTATTTTTTTTAGGTCTAAATTAAGCGCCTGCTTATTAGGTTCCAAAGGCGCAATAAAAGTGATAACGCCGGTACTGTCTATAAATTCAACAAATTCAATGGCAGGATTTTGCTCAATTATCCTTTCGGTTTCTGAATTTAAATACGTTTTAAATTCACCACTACTCTCAACAATCCTATCCCTTAAATCTTCCAGGGCCGCAGTATTATGCCGAATAATGTTCTTAAAGTCAAGATGCGTCATGTTGCCCGCTACTTCCAACTGTTTTAGCTTATCTATTTTCTGGTCGCTAATTATACTATAATAACTTAGTATACATAAGGACGAAAGAAATAAAAACAATAGTATGGAGAGCAACCCAAATTTGTACTTCGTATAAGAATCGAGAATTTTGGTTGGCAGCATCTTTAAAGTTACTAAAAAAAAGAATGAAATTTCTTGCTGTTTCCTATTTAGGTGGGCTGTCACTCTTTTTCAAAAGTGCGTTTTGGGCTTCTATCAGTTTTTCAATATTTGAAAGAAGCTGAATGTCTTTTGGCGTTTCAACAGTTTTGTCGTGCGGGTCTTCAGATTTTCTTTTAAAACGATTAATAAATTTTATTACCATAAAAATGGTGAATGCAATTATAAGAAAGTCTATCAATGCCTCCATTAATTCGCCGTAACCCACTGCAACTTCCTCTGAAGTTTCTGAAGCGGAACGAAGTATATATTTTTTGTTTGAGAGCTTAACGCCATCGGTAAGCATAGAAAGCGGGGGCATAACCACTTTTTTTACTATGGTGCTAATAACATTGTTAAAGGCTGTGCCAATTACAATACCTACCGCCATGTCTATCATATTGCCTTTTATAGCAAAATTTTTAAACTCTTGGAAGAATGATCCCATATTAAATTACCGATTTTTTAGAAAGCGCAATATTAATAAACATTTCAAAATTAGGAAAGCTAAAAACTGCAAAGCTTAGATGCGTCCAGCAATCCTGTCTTTTGCCAATTGAAGTACCGTATGGAATTGATCTTCCAGATTCATTTCAGAATTATCAACCTCAATGGCATCGGCGGCTTTACATAGGGGCGAATCATCGCGCGTAGTGTCAATAAAATCGCGTTCCTGAATATTTTTTAAAACATCACTGAACTGGATATCGTCTCCCCGCTCCAACAGTTCCTTATACCTTCGTTGGGCACGTTCTTCGGCAGAGGCGTTCATAAATACTTTTAGCTCGGCCTTCGGAAAAACCACTGTGCCAATGTCGCGACCGTCCATAACCACTCCTTTTTCCTCGCCCATTTTCTGTTGTTGGGCAACTAACTTTACGCGTACTTCGTGAACTGTAGCTATCGGGCTTACAAATTCAGAGACCTCCAGATTCCGAATTTGATCTTCAACATCTTCGCCATTTAAGAAAATATGGGCTTTGGTCCAAGCGGCTTCTTTTTTAAACCTTAAATGGATTTCGGGAAGCGATACCTTTAGTTTTTCAATATCAAAATGTTTCTTTGAAATTACACCTTGCCGCATAGCAAATAAAGTAACAGCACGATACATGGCGCCGCTATCTACGTAAACATAGCCCAGATAGTCGGCCAGCTGTTTTGCTACTGTACTTTTTCCGGTTGAGGAATAGCCGTCTATGGCAATGGTAATTCTTTTCATTATTGTAGATCTATATTTAGGCCGAAAAAACTTGAAGTTGCGGCCGCACTGTATTTTGAATACGAATAGCTTAACCTAAGGTTGTTCAGTTTAATGGCGAAGCCTGCACTCAAGCCTGCAAATGCACGCTTTTCGTCTATTCGCAATTCTTCCCCCCTTCTAAAATTATAGCCCAAACGAATATTAAAGCCACTCTCAGGAAAAAGTTCAATACCACCAATTAAATGCCTGAAAGTGTTATCTATAAAATTAATGTTTTCCTCTTTTACATTTCCTTCCAAATCTGTCTCTTCCCGGGAAGGATTTGAAAAGGCAACATTCCATTGCTGCATATTTTCCAAGGTTATATGCCATCTAATAGGAACATTTTCGAGGGTTTGCGACATTCCAAAAATAAGTTCGAAAGGCAGCGGCTCATATTCTTCGTGGTACGGGGTAATTTGTGTCCCCAAATTTCTTGCTACTCCTGTAATATGCAAATCCCAATCTTCATAAACGTACATCAAGTAGACGAGATAAGCTTTAGGTTTACCCCAACATGAAAATTCGTAAATGCAATGTTTCGGGCATGGCCGAAAGAAAGGGCCACTTCGCCCCCACTGAAACTACTCGTAGGATTTCCAGCTTCATCGTAGCCATCAAATTGGCCGTAATTAACATAAGTAACGCCGGTGTGTAGAACTTGGGTCCTTCTATCCCATAAATATGCATAGGCGGCGGTGCCATAGTTTACATCACCAATATAATTTGTATAGTTTAAGGATAGCTGATTATCCATTGCTGGATTTATACTTGCCGGA
>CAXBDO010000366.1:0-2612 GCA_963974165.1 uncultured Aequorivita sp. | reverse complement strand
GTTCTGGAAAGTTGAGAAGTAAAAAGACGTATCACTAATACACGAATATTCCTAAAAATCTTTTGTGGATTCGTAGTAAAAACTAAAACTCTAATTTCTTTTTTCGAAGTTCAAAATTCTGGCCTAGATAAACTTTCCGAACCATTTCATCTGCGGCTAATTCTTCAGGAATTCCGTGTTTTAGGATACTTCCTTCAAACATTAGGTAGGTTCTGTCTGTAATGGCAAGTGTTTCCTGTACGTTGTGATCGGTAATAAGAATTCCGATGTTTTTATTTTTAAGTTGGGCTACAATACGCTGAATATCTTCTACCGCAACAGGATCAACACCCGCGAAAGGTTCATCCAAAAGAATGAAATGCGGATCTGTTGCAAGGGCGCGGGCAATTTCGGTTCTTCTTCTTTCGCCACCACTTAAAAGATCGCCGCGGTTTTTGCGAATATGACCCAAACCGAATTCTTCAATTAAAGATTCCATTTTGGCGCGCTGCTCCTTTTTGGAAAGTTTAGTTAGCTGCAACACGCTTAAAATATTGTCTTCAACGCTCAACTTCCGGAAAACCGATGCTTCTTGCGCCAAATAGCCAATACCGTGCTGCGCCCTTTTGTACATGGGGTATTTCGTAATTTCGGTGCCTTCTAAAAATATGTTGCCGCCATTTGGCTTAATCAAGCCTACAATCATATAGAACGAGGTGGTTTTTCCCGCCCCATTTGGGCCAAGCAAACCAACAATTTCTCCTTGATTCACTTCCACAGTAATCCCTTTAACAACCTTTCGGCCTTTATAGGATTTCATTAGATTTTCGGCTTTTAATTTCATTGCTGTTTATATTATTGCCCTAAATTTTAAATTGTATGTTACCGATAGGTTTACCACGAATACACGAATATTTTTTAATAAATTTTTGCTCTATCCTCGTCGCTCGTCGCTCGTCGCTCGTAACTCGTCTTTCTAATTCCCTTTTTCCTGATTGGCTTGTTCTTCCAACGCTTCCCAATATTCAAAAGCCCGGCGTAAATGTGGAATAACAATAGTACCGCCAATAAGCAGAGAAATGCTCATTCCCTCAACCACTTCTTCTTTGGTGAGTCCAAGTTTAAAGCATTCTTCCAAATGGTAACGCACACAGTCATCGCAGCGAAGCACCAACGAATTGCCCAACCCTAAAAGCTCTTTAGTCTTCTTTGGAAGCACGCCTTCCATATAGGCATTGGTATCTAAATTGAAAATACGCTTAATGATCTTGTTATTGTCATCAAGCATTTTTTCATTCATCTTTTCGCGGTAGGCGTTAAATTCTTCAATTATATTATTTTTCATCGTGATGTACTTTAATTTTAAAATATGCTGAAAGTGAGCTAGTTTTTCACCTTCCCTTTATCCAAGTTTTTGTTTGCGTTTTCGTTCCTCGCGCAATTGGTTGCGAATTACAATTTTGGAAATATAGATACTTACTTCATATAAAATAATAATCGGGATTGCTACAATTATCTGGCTTACAATATCTGGTGGGGTAATTACGGCCGATAAAATTAAAACAATAATTAAAGCAAATTTGCGCTTTTTGATAAGAATGTCCGGTGTTATAAGCCCAATTTTAGTAAGTATATACATTATTATTGGCAGTTCAAAAACAATACCACAAGCCAACACAGAAGTGCGTACCAATGAAATATAACTGTCCAAATCAAAATCGTTAAAAACCTCTTCGCTTACTTGGTAGTTTCCAAGAAAATTGATTGAGAGTGGGGTAATTAAATAATAGCCAAACAGCACCCCAATAAAGAAAAGTAATGATGCCACAAAAATAAATCCACGGCTGTGTCTGCGTTCCGAATCTTTTAGGCCTGGCCTGATAAACTTCCAAAATTCATATAGAATATAAGGGAAGGCTACAATTATTCCCGCATAAATAGACGTCCACATGTGGGCCGAAAACTGTCCGGCCATGGTCCGGCTCTGAATACGGAAAGGCATTTCCTGAAAACAAAAGGTGTCCATCCCTAGCGCCCGCGAAATGTTACAGAACATTCTATAGGTTGGGAAATCTGCCCGCTTGGGGCCGAAAATCAATGTATCGAAAATAAAATCTTTGAAAATAAAGGCTAAAACGGCCAGAATCATTACTGCCATTGTAGACCGGATAAGATGCCAGCGCAATTCTTCCAAATGGTCTAAAAATGACATCTCCTTTTCTGGGGAACCTAGTTTTTTCATTATATAATTCCCTCTTTAGTAAGATTATGGATGTGCACAACACCGCTGTACTTGCCCTTTTCTTCAGCAAGAATTTGGGTAATGCCGTATTTGTCCATCATCTCCATAGCTTCAACTGCCATTGCATTATTATCTATAATTTTGGGATGATGGCTCATAATATCTTTTGCGGTAAGACCCACAAAGCTATCTGTTTTTGTTAACATACGGCGCAGATCGCCGTCGGTTATAATACCTACAATCTTGTTGTTTTCTACTACTGCAGTAACACCAAGCATTTTCTCGGAAATTTCAACAATAACCTTTTTTACATCTGTATCTGGGGTTACTTGTGGCATTTCATTTAAGGAAGTAAGATTGCTTACCCGTAAATATAATTTTTTCCCCAAGG
>CAXBDO010000365.1:0-2617 GCA_963974165.1 uncultured Aequorivita sp. | reverse complement strand
ATAAAGTAGTACCGGCAATGGAAAAGGCGTGGCTGGACAACAGTAAGCTTCCTTTGGCAGAGCGAATGGTAGCGGTTTTGCAGGCTGCCCAAGACGCCGGTGGCGATATACGCGGAAAACAATCTGCCGCGCTAATGATTGTGGCGCCAGAGGCTACAAACGAGCCGTGGAACGACAGACTTTTAGATTTAAGGGTAGATGATGCCCAAAACCCTGTAAAGGAGCTGGACAGGCTCCTAAAAGTTTTTCGCGCCTATGAGCATATGAACAAAGGCGATCTATATGTTGAAAAAAATGAAATGAAAAATGCCATGGAAGAATATAACGTAGCCATGAAAATGTTTCCCGAAAATTTGGAGATGCAGTATTGGACGGCTATTACCTTGGCGAATGATAAACAGATTGAACGCGCCGCCGAAATGCTTCAAAGTATATATAAGAAAGATGCAAACTGGAGATTGCTAACCCAACGGTTGCCGAAAGTAGGCTTGCTAAATGTTTCTGATAAGGATTTGAAGGAGTTAACCAAATAAAGATTTAACATCCTTAAATTCAATATAATTTTGTTTAAAGCGTTTTGGTATAAATCAATTTTATTTATGCGGATAGTTTTTGTTCTTTTAATGTTGGGTTGTGGTTTTTCCGCTTCTGCGCAGATTGGTTCCATAATCGGTGGAAATATTCCCAACAAGGAACGGCAGGTTAAAAAGAGTAAAAATACTTCCTTCTCAACCGTGAAGCTATCTTATGCCATCACTAAAAATACGAATACAGAGAAAGAGAAGGTAACTGCAATCTATAAATGGATAGCCGCCCATATATCGTATGACAATGAGTTGCGATTAAGCGAAAAGCTTCAAAAGGAAATTTATACTTCGGAAGATAATGTAATGAAGAAAGTGCTGGAACGAAAAATGGCACTTTGCGGGGGCTATGCCTTTCTATTTAAAAGTATGTGTGAAGATGTTGGCATTTCTGCTGAAGTAATTCACGGTTTCACAAAAGATTATTCTGGAAAGGTTAGAAAAAGTAAAAAACCAAACCACACATGGAACGCGGTAAAACTAAATGGAAAGTGGCAATTGTTGGATATTACTTGGGCCATAAGTTATGGCACTCCAAATGGCACGGACGATTTTTGGTTTTTGACCAAGCCCACAGATTTTATTTATACCCATTATCCGGAAATACCCAAGTGGTCGCTTTTGGAAAATGAAATTTCCCATTCAAAATTCAAATAGCAAATATTTAAAATGAAAAAAACCTTCACATTTGTGAAGGTTTTTCGGTATTCTAGAACAAGTTTGTTACTATGCTTCAGCGTTTGGAACGATAGAAACGTAGCTCTTGTTATCTCTCTTTTTGGTAAATTTAACCAAACCATCCACTTGTGCGTGAAGAGTGTGATCTTTTCCACCGTATACGTTTTCACCTGGGTGATGCGTATACCCTCTTTGTCTTACAATGATATTTCCAGCAATAGCAGCCTGTCCTCCGAAAATCTTAACGCCAAGACGTTTTGATTCTGATTCGCGACCGTTTTTAGAACTACCAACTCCTTTTTTGTGAGCCATTTTGTTTCGGTTTTAAATATTATACTTAAGCAGGATTATTTTTCAACCCCACCGTCTAAATTGTCTTGTAATTCTTTAAGCTCATCCCACTTACCATCAGCAGCTAATTGTGCTTGCTTTGGCCAAGTGTCTGTAACTAAATGTGCTAAACTTGAACTCGCATCTGAAAGAATAGTTGCAATAGCTTCTGGTTTAGCTTTTGCAACTTTAGCAAAAGTATCCAGACCGGCAGCAACCATAGCTTCTGCAGCTTTTGGTCCAACACCTTCAATCTTTTTAAGATCGTCTGCTTTAGCTGCTTTCTTAGGAGCGGCTTTAGTAGCTGGTGCTTTAGTTTCGGCTTTTTCCTTTGGGGCAGCGACTTTAGTTTCTGATTTTGGAGCAGCTTTTTTAGCTTCTTCCTTTTTGGCAGGTGTAGCTCCTGAAGCTACAATGCTCTCGATTACAATTTCAGAAAGTGCTTGACGGTGTCCGTTTTTTACACGGTAACCTTTACGGCGTTTCTTTTTAAAAACTATAACCTTGTCACCTTTAAGGTGTTTTACGACTTTTGCTCCTATTTGAGCGCCGTTTATAGCCGGGGCGCCAATGGTAATATTGTCTCCGTCACCAATAAGAAGTACATTGTCAAAAGACACTGATTTTCCTTCTTCTACTGATAGACGATTAACAAAAACCTTTTGGTCTTTCGCAACTTTTACTTGCTGCCCTGCTATCTCTACAATTGCGTACATAGCGAATCGTTTATAAATTAGTTAAACATTATGCTCTTACCGTCAGGTAAAAGCGGGTGCAAATATAATTTTTAAAATCTAAACAACAAAGTGTTTTTCAGTTAATCTTTTCAGCGCCAATAGTTATTGAAAAGCTTCGTCCGTTATAGCAATAGAACAAAAAAAGTTTTCTTATAAAAATAGATTTTGAAATTTTTACTTCAAAGTATTTCGGTTGCCATCCTGGGTGTTCCAAGAAGTTTTTAGAAGCTGCATAAAAGCCAATGTTAACACTAAGGTAGTGCCAAAGCCCATTATCAAGATGCAGAG
>CAXBDO010000364.1:0-2619 GCA_963974165.1 uncultured Aequorivita sp. | reverse complement strand
TACCAATTGTACTGCTACAACTTCCTATGAAGTTATAGGTTTCGATCCAGAAAGTTTGCTGTCTTCATATATAATGATAGCCAAAAAAGAGGTTAGTCTTAAAAAAGACAACCACGTACTTTCAGGCGCAATTGGAGTTACCAATGGTAATGGCAAGGCCAAGATCAAGGATAATTCGCACGTAACCGATTTTGTAAAGGCAGATGATGTAGATGTAGATAACAGTAGCTCGGTAGGTGCAGCAGTTAACGCGCCAGCGGTTATAAGTTTACCTCCATTTCTTTACAATACGGTTTCTAACAACAGCAGTCCGGATGTAACGGTCAATAACAACCAATCTATAACTTTAACCGGTTCTGTATATGGTAAGATAGAGGTGAAAGATGGTGGTTCTGTGCTCTTTACAAGCCCAGATATTTATATCAATGAACTCAAAACGAAAAAGAATGCGAGTATTGAATTTGGGACTTGTGCCAATTTATACCTGAACAAGCGATTGGCTCTGGACAAAGACAATGTATTCAATGCCAATGGCAATTACGTTGTAGTGTATGTAGATAACCACATAGACGTTAAAGAAGGTTCCTATGTAAGTGGTCATTTCTATTCTTCAGATAAGGATATAGATGTAAAAGGTAAAAACGGTACCACAACCAGTATGATAGGCTCATTTATAGCCAATAAAATTAGTGGCGATAAAAATGTTGTTTGGCAGAGCGATTCCTACTGTCCTACTTGTGTAGGAACTATAGATGTTAGGGAAGGCGATCCGAATGTTGTTCAACAAACTGGTGTGGATTATAGCAGCGTGCTGCTCTACCCTAACCCTGCAAAAGGAAACGTAACCATTGGCAATCCAGAAAATCTGGAGCTTGAAAGCGCCAATGTGTACGACCTAATGGGAAGATTGGTAAAATCATTCAACCTAACCGGTATGGAAACATCCAAAACCTTAAATGTTGATAACCTTGCCGCCGCAACTTATATTGTAATTATAAAAGGCAAGGATGGTAAAACCACCAAGCGACTCTTAAAAGAGTAATATTTAAAATTTAATTGAATTTAAAATGAAATCGCCTAAAGGAAATATCCTTTGGGCGATTTCATTTTTAAAATACCAGATCTCAAATCACAAATACCAAATTCCAAATACCAAAATTTCAAACCTGAAACCTGAAACCTGAAACCTGATACTTAAAACCAGAAACAATAAAAAAGGAAAAACCCTAGAAAACATTCAGGGATTTTCCTTTAACTTATTCATTATTAATTCGTTACATTTGTTATACACTTCAAAATACTTTATTATGAAAAACCTAATTGTTCATTACATGAAACAGGCTGGGTTTTTTTTGTTATTGGGAATGGCCTTCATTTCCTGTGAAAAAAATCCGATTACCTTGGTATTGCACGAGCCTATTTATCCATCCGCTACGCAAGCTGTTACCTATACGGCAGAACGGGTCACGGGCGGTAGTATAAGCAACGCCAAACTTTATGAAACGGTAAACACCATTAACAGCTATGGTATAATTACTACTTCGGGCACCGAAACGCTGATACAAGAATGGAACAACCCTAGTGGCGATTTAAGTTTTACCAAGCCCAGTGGGCACGGCACCAATAAATTGGTTTCGTATAGATGGGTCTTTACTACGCCAGACCAAACCAAATCGTTTAAGGTTTCCTATGTTACAAGGCCGTATCCGGTTTCGGGTATGCCCGCACCTGTATATGCCCAAGGCGACCCAGATGATGTTTTTGATCTTGTCTTTATTCCAGATACGGATGTTACTTCCATTACCACTTTTTACAACCATTGTAGAGGCGCAATTAGGGAATCATTTTTTGATGAGCCCCACTCCCGCTTTTGGAGACGGCAATATAATTTTTACATCAATACCGAACGGGGCCATGCTACAGATTACGACCGAAGGACCATAGACGGCCCACACCAGTTGCCTTCAAACAATGCCAATCTTAGTTTTGCCGAAGGGCGTGCCCTGCTCCATCAAAACGATTTGCGCGATTGGGCAAGCGGCGGGGTTTTTTCTACCGAAATGCAAAACAGGGGCACTATTCTGCACGAAGCTGGGCATGCACTGTATAGTTTGGCAGACGAATATGGTGGCGGTTCGCACTGGCAGGAAGCCCAAGTACCAAATAATTGGTCTACCTTAAGCGGGGCGCAAACGGCGGCATCTGGTTATGGTAGCTGCAAGGAAGCTGCCGATGCCGTGGAGATGGGCAGCAGTGGCTGGTACCATTTATGTGTGTCTAATTGCCAGATGGTAACCACAGGGCTAACTCGAACCGAATACGACTGCCCTTGCAAGAGTAGGATTACTTATGTAGTTTTTGATAACGCATCAAATTAAAAAATCATGAAAACATATATTAATATTTATATGCTAATAGCCTGTTTATGTATAGGAACAGCTGCAATAGCACAGGAAGAAAATGACGAACAAAAGCGCAATCAGGTTGAAAAGAACACCAAGCCTTTTAATATGCAATATTTTACCGCCCCTAAAAATTCATTCTATGTATTGGAAGCGAACATAATTGAAAACAAAATTGTGATAGACAGTACCGCCAGACTCACGGCAGCCCCAGGCA
>CAXBDO010000363.1:0-2639 GCA_963974165.1 uncultured Aequorivita sp. | reverse complement strand
AGGAGGAGGGGGTGCCGTAAATGATGAAATTTATTACTTCTACGAAAAATGTGTAATGACCATTAACGGTATCGTTACCGATATTGATACACAAGAGCTTCTGCCCGGTTCGGAAGTTTCACTTTTAAGTGCAGATAGTAGAGTAATTGAAAAAGTTACGGTGGGCGAAGATGCCGCTTTCAGCTTTACTACTGAATGTGAAACCAAATATATTCTAAGAGCTACAAAAAAAGAATACTTTCCAAAAGAAGAAGTGGTTGAAACTCCAAAAGTAGGTGGTGTAATTGATGTGAATATTCAATTAAAATTAAAACAACCTTGTCCGCCAAACGATTTGGGATGTATGCTGGAATTACAGCCAATTTATTTTGATTATGATAAAGACTTCATCCGTCCAGATGCAGAAATAGAATTGGCCAAAATTCTATATGCCATGGAGCTTTATCCCGAGCTAATAATCCATATAGAATCGCATACAGACTCTCGCGGAAAAGATAGTTACAATATGAAACTTTCAGAAAGAAGGGCCCAGTCTACTCTTAAATGGCTGATTGAAAGAGGCATTGGCAAAGAGCGTCTGTCAGCAAAGGGATATGGAGAAACTGTATTGATCAACAACTGCGGAAACGACTCTGAATGTACCGAAGAGGAACATCAATTAAATAGAAGATCGATGTTTATAATACAAAATTAAGCTGACCAGATTAATTTTAAGAAAAAGCGTTCAATACTTACTATTGGGCGCTTTTTGCTTTTAATACAGCCACCCTTTTCGTATTTTTGGCCCCTAAGGCATATTGCTATGATTGAAGAACAGGTTATCCTTGTAAATGAAAACGATGAACAATTGGGATTAATGCCCAAACAGGAAGCGCACGTAAAAGGGGTGCTTCACCGAGCCTTTTCGGTTTTTGTTTATAATGATAAGAAAGAATTAATGCTGCAGCAAAGGGCATTGCATAAATATCATTCCCCAGGACTTTGGACAAACACCTGTTGTAGCCACCAACGCGATGGTGAATCTTCTCTCGATGCCGGAAAAAGAAGGCTTTCAGAAGAAATGGGTTTTACAACCAGCCTAAAGGAAACAACTTCATTTATTTATAAAGCGCCGTTTGATAATGGCCTTACCGAACATGAATTCGATCATATTCTGGTGGGCAGCTATACTGGCACCCCTCAGATAAATCCTGATGAAGTTGCCGCCTGGAAATGGATGGACATGGAAGCAATAAAAAGTGATCTTGAAAAAAATCCTGAAGTGTATACAGCCTGGTTTAAAATTATTTTCGATAAATTTTACCAACACTTATCAGTATGAGCTTAACTGTTTATAGAAAAGCACATTTTAACGCGGCCCATAGACTTTTTAAAAAGGAATGGGACGATGCTAAAAATTTTCAAATATTTGGGAAATGTAGCAATCCCAACTATCACGGACATAATTATGAACTTGAAGTGGGTATTTCAGGTGAAATTGATCCTGAAACTGGCTTTTTAATAGACCTTAAAATTTTAAGTGAAATTATTAAGGAAGAAGTTGAAGACCCCTTCGACCATAAAAATTTAAATTTGGAAGTGCCGGAATTTAAAAATCTTAACCCTACCGTAGAGAACATTTCGGTAGTAATTTGGAATAAAATTAGAAACCGGATAGATCCTAAATTTGGCATTTCAGTTAAATTATACGAAACGCCACGTAATTTTGTAATTTACACAGGCAATTAATGACCACAAAAGTTCCCTTATATCCCTTAAAATTCACTCCCATCTTAAAACAAAAAGTTTGGGGGGGCACCAAATTAAATAAGTTGCTTCAAAAAAAGGCTGAAGGAAATGTTGGTGAGAGTTGGGAAATTTCAGGGGTAGACGAAAATATTTCTGAAATTGCAAATGGCCCCTTCCAAGGTAAAAGTCTCAATTGGGCTTTAGAAAATTATAGGGAAAAATTAGTAGGAGAAAACGTTTTCAAAAATTTCGGTATTCAATTTCCGCTGCTTTTTAAATTTATTGATGCCCACGAAGATCTATCTGTACAAGTTCATCCAGATGATTTTTTAGCGAAGGAACGCCACAATTCCTTCGGAAAAATAGAAATGTGGTACATATTGGATGTAGAGGAAGATGCCCAGCTTATTATTGGTTTCAACCAACAAATGAGTAAAGAGAAGTATCTACAACATCTTTCCGATAATAACATTACAGAAATCTTAAATTCCGTCGCAATAAAAAAAGGCGATGCTTTTGTTTTAAAGCCCGGGGTGGTACATGCCATAGGCTCTGGAGTTGTATTGGCTGAAATTCAGCAAACTTCAGATATTACTTATAGAATTTATGATTGGGACAGGCCCGATATTAACGGCCAACCAAGAGAATTGCATACAGATTTAGCTCTAGATGCCATAGATTTCAATCCGCCAGAATCTAAGTTGCACTATGATGAATCCACCAATCTCCCTCGCAATATAGGAGCCACACGTTATTTTACCGTTAATAAACTAAACCTTACGTCCAATTATCTGCGCGATCTGCAACAAGTACCTTCATTTACGGTATATATGTGCGTAGAAGGACAGGCTGTTATTGAGGCCGAAAATTTTTCAGAGGAAATAAATAAAGGTGAAACAATTTTAATTCCG
>CAXBDO010000362.1:0-2651 GCA_963974165.1 uncultured Aequorivita sp. | reverse complement strand
GGCAAATTGGGCAAACATTGCGCCGCGCCATTTTTGGGGAAGAAGCCTCAACCTATAAAGATGGAACAGACGATTACGAAATTAACGTAAGGCTTTCCGATGATTCCCGTTATGACGAAAATGCACTTTTTAACCAGCCTATTACCTTCCGAAATAACGAAGGAAAAATAGTGCAAGTACCTATTTCGGCTATGGTGACAAAGAATAATACAGCTTCTTTTAGTTCCATTAAAAGAAAGGATTTAAAGCGTACCATTACTGTTTATTCCAATGTATTAGGTGGCTACAACGCGACCGAAATTGTAACCGATCTTAAAACAGAGCTTGAAAATTACCAATTGCCAAAAGGAATAAACCTAGTATTTACAGGCGAGCAGGAAGAACAGGCAGACAATATGGGCTTCCTATTATTGGCTTTGTTTTATGCCATGGGCGGTATCTTGCTTATTCTGGTAGCACAGTTTAACTCGCTTTCGAAACCGGTAATTATTTTAACTTCAGTGGTGCTGAGTTTGGCGGGAGTATTTCTAGGGCTTGTATTTTTCCAAATGGATTTCGTAGTGATTATGACGATGATGGGAATTATTTCCCTTGCCGGAATTGTGGTTAACAACGCCATCGTATTAATAGATTATACCCAGATTCTTATTGACCGAAAAATGTACGACCTGCAAATGGATGAAGGCCAAATGCTAACAAAAAGCCAGTATTTCGATTTAATTGTGGCTGGGGGAAGATCGCGTTTGCGCCCAGTATTATTGACGGCTATTACAACTGTTTTAGGACTTATACCATTGGCCATTGGGTTTAACATAGACTTCTTCGGTCTCTTCACAGATTACAGCCCGAATATTTATATTGGAGGTGATAACGTAATTTTTTGGGGACCTTTGGCTTGGACGGTAATTTTCGGATTAATTTTTGCTACTTTCCTAACCTTAATTGTGGTGCCGGTAATGTTCTATTTGGTGAACCGCGCCAAGATTAGATTCAGCAAAAAACGCAGATTGAAGGAGATTAAAAAGTTGAAAGCGAAAGAGAACTTAAAGAGAAATCAATTAAACTAAAGCTATAATTTTTTAAATAGAAAATGCCCTTTCAACAGTTTGTAGAAAGGGCATTTTTATTAATTTGAAATTTATTGATTCTCTGTTAATGGAATTGGAAATAAAGCCCAAACATCGTCATCTGGCCTATCAATAGGCAAGGTATTTAACATACCATAACGCCTCATATCTATCCATCTATGGCCTTCAGCATACAAAGAGTATCTTCTTTGCATCAACATTTCATCAATTAATGCTTCAGTAGTAACTGGGCCGGTATAAGGAGTCAGGTTTGCACTTCCCCGAATTAAATTAAGGGCGTTAACGGCTTCTGGTTTATTCAAATATATATTGGCTTCAGCATATAATAAAATGAGTTCTTCATTTCTAATTATTGGTATGGGTGCCGTTCTGGAAGTATATCTGTTTAAGGCATAATTGCCAGATAAACCATCTTGGCTAAGGGTTTCATCCAATTCAGCCACTTTATTCAATCGTGAATCGCCTGCTTCTGCATCGGCAACGAAAGTAGGATGCGCAACCCGCGCATCGGCAGAGGTAAGCCCTTCAATTGAATTATATAGTGGATTTGAAATATCTGTCTGGTCTAATGAAAAAGTATAATAAATACCTTCATCCAACCTTGAATCGTCCATTGTAAAGAATGAATTGTTCAAAAATGCCAATACCGCCGGATAATCTTCCTGATAGGCTGCAACCCGGGCAGCAAGGGCATTATTGGCCTCTAAAAAGGTGGACGGAGTACTAAAATCCTCAAATCCTGAAGACAGCACAAATGGGAAGGCACTTCCACCTGCCGCAAGATCTGCAGCGGCTTCTTCCAGCAGGCTTCTAATGCCTGCAAGCGCCTGCGGTTTGGTAACAAATGGTCCCAGATTGTTTTCATCTGCTACATCCAAGCGAATTCCGTTTAAATCTGTTAAGTTTAGATTTAAAAGTAATTCATAGGCCTTAAAGGTTTTTAGGAAGCCTTTGGTTGCCCTAATCTCTTCGTTGGTAAATTGTGCAGAAAGATCTTGCCCTTCTATAAACCCGAGAATAAGATTTGCATTTTTAACTGTTCTATAGCGTGCACCCCAAGGTCCTGTAAGATAGAAGGTGTTGTTATCTAGCACCAAACCATCCCTTCCTAACAAATCGCCCGTAAAACGTGGGTCTGCGCTAGAAAAACGATAGTACTCCCGCCCTATTACTGCGTTGTCGTCAAAATAATTATCTAATCTTACCCTTGAGCTATAAAGAATACCGCCAACAAGATCCTGTAGATCTCCCCTGGTAAGATTTTCTTCAAAATTTCCTACCTCAGCATTATTGAGATCTGAAAATTCCTGCACCTCGCATGAAATGGCGGTTCCGATAAGCAGTGCTATTAATATAATTTTATATCTAAGTTTTTTCATAATTCTTTTTTTTAAAAATTAACTGCCATGTTAAACAAATAGCGCTTTGATGATGGGAATGGCAATACATCTACCCCGGTAAATATTGATCCTCCACCAAAATTGGATACTTCAGGATCGTAACTGTTGTAATCAAAAATATTGATTAGGTTGGTTCCGGAAAAGCCGAGTTTGATGTTGTCTA
>CAXBDO010000361.1:0-2679 GCA_963974165.1 uncultured Aequorivita sp. | reverse complement strand
ATGCCTGCTTTCACCCCATTTTCTGCTAATAATTTTTTTGCCTTATCTGCAGCATATCCTTTACCTATAGCGCCAAAGCCTATTTTCATGCCTTCTAGTCTCAAAAAAACAGTAAGATTTTGGGGGTCGAGAATTATATTATGAAACCCAACTTTTGAGATCGCTACTTCTACGGCAGTTTCCGAAGGCATTTCTAACATACTGCCATCAAACTTCCAGATTTTATCCATAGACGCAAAACTTATGTCAAAAGCGCCCTCGGTTAATCTTGAAATTTCAACACAACGGTTAATTAAGTTATAGAGTTCCTCATCTACTTTTACGGGTTGTAAGCCCGCATTCCTGTTTATTTCTGAAGTCTGTGAAGCTGCGTCCCAAGAAGATATTAATCTTTCAATCCTGCTTATTTCGCCAACTGCCAGATCAATATAATTGTTAGCTTGGATAGAATCTTCCGCAACCACCGTAATTTCGAAACGGCTGCCCATTAGTTTAAGGCTGCGCTTAAAAATTTCTTGGCTAAAAACCGAAGTCGCACAAAGAAATGCGATGCACAATAGGATTGTTTTTTTCAAACTATTTTAAAAAGGATTCAATTTTATTGATGTAGCCTTTGGGAGTGGTTTTTTCGTAGCCCATTTCACCCAAAACTTCACCTTCATTATCTAAAATTACCACAAAAGGAAAGTAGCCTTGTTTGTTATATTTTTCTGCCAGTTGATTGTTTTTTTGCTGTTGTGCTTCAGTTAAAGCATTTTTCGACTTTCGAGGAAAATCTGCCAAGAGCATTACAAAATGTTCTTTTGAATAATTCTGGAATTCAATTGTGCTCCATATTTCGCGATCCAGTTTTATGCAGGGCGCACACCAATCACTTCCCTGAAATACAAGAATGATAGGGTGGTTTTCCATCAATGCAAGATTCTTGGCAGTTTCTAAATCGGTTTGCCATTCCTGGGCAGTGAGCGTTACGGAAATCAAAAGAGCAATTATTAATAAAAACGTATTTTTCATTTAGCAGCTATTGTCTAGTTTAAAACGCTCAAGTTTCAATTATAGTGCCGTGAAGTTTGGAGATATCCAAATTAAAAATACGATGAAATTCCTAGCCCATTTGGTCGTCTGCAGAAGGGCCGTAACTTCCCGGAACGGCTATATCCAATAATCTGTAATATACCCCCAATTGCGCGCGGTGGTGGGTAATTTGGTTTAGGCTATGCCTAATTGCACCATATTTGGTCCATTCCATAATTTTTTGCCCGTTCATCCGTATACTCCAACTAGGGTCCAAATCTTCTTCCGCTGCAGCTTCCAGGGCAGAAAAGCCAGCTTTGTGCTGTTTTTCCAATTGTTGCATTAATTCATTCTTATTAGCCATTTTCTCTGGCGCATAATCATCTGCAAAATCTAAAAACTCGGTGCTCAGGATTACCTGGGGCCATCCAAAAATATCGGTTATATGGGTGGCAAGATCAATCATCTTCATGCTTTTTTCATGCGGAGCATATTCGTTTTTGTCTTTAGGGAAATTATCGAGAAATTTTTTTGTGGTCTGGTATTCGTGGGTAAGTTCGTCCTTTAAATTTTTTAAGATATCCATAATATTGAAAATTGAAGTTAGCAGTAAAACCGAGCATTTTAAGGCAGAAAATAAACCTTAAAATCAATTGGATTAAAGTTACTAATTTACCCCTTTAAAAGCATTTTTCCCAGAAGAAATTCCCTTAAGTTTGCACTTTAAAATTTCTTCAATTGAGCAGACAAATAACAGACACAATCGTAATGATACGCCCTGTTGCGTTCCGTATGAACGAGCAAACGGCAGTCAATAATTTTTTTCAGGAAGACCTAGCGCTAAAAAATGCCGAAATAAATGCACAAGCCCAAGCAGAATTTGACGGCTTTGTGAATAAACTTCGGGCCGTTGGTGTAAACGTTATTGTTGAAAATGACGATTTGCGTATGGATACGCCAGATTCTATTTTTCCAAATAATTGGATCAGTTTCCATGAAAATGGCGACTTAGCGCTATACCCAATGTTTGCTGAAAATAGACGTCGTGAAAGAAGGGAAGATGTTTTAATCCGTTTGGAAAATGAAGGCTTTATAATCAATAATATTTACGATTATACACCTGCCGAAGATGAAGGGGTCTTTCTTGAAGGTACCGGAAGTTTGTTATTAGACCGTGTAAACCATAAGGCATACTGCGCCCTTTCTGCACGTGCAGACGAAGAATTATTGATTGAATTTTGTGAGGATTTTGAGTATCTCCCAGTAATTTTTACCGCCAATCAAACTGTTGATGGCAAACGTGTGCCAATTTACCACACCAATGTTATGATGTGCCTAGCAGAAAATTTCTGCGTAATATGTTTGGACACCATAGATGATGCCACTGAAAAGAAAAATGTGGTAAACCATTTAAAAAAGGACGGAAAGCAAATAATTAAAATTTCTGAAGCTCAAATGCACCACTTTGCCGGCAATATGCTACAGGTTCAGGGCAAGGATAAAAAATATCTAATTATGAGTTCTGCGGCTCATGAAAGTCTGGAGAAAGATCAGCTGGCTATTATAGAAAAACATTGCGAAATTTTAAGCAGCGAGCTTACAACTATTGAAACCTGCGGAGGTGGAAGCGCCCGTTGTATGATGGCCGAAGTATTTTTGCCGAAA
>CAXBDO010000360.1:0-2695 GCA_963974165.1 uncultured Aequorivita sp. | reverse complement strand
AGATTCCCGCCCAATTCTGGTATCTGTATTTAATGGGGCTCCATTTAATTATGCCGGGAATTTCAATGCCGAATTGCATTCCGTGGGTATGGCCACTTAAAGTTAAATGAAAGTGGCGCGGATCCTTCTTTATCTGTGCCTGCCAATGTGAAGGGTCGTGGCTCATTAAAATCTTAAAATCCTTGTTTGAAATCCCTTCGCAAGCCTTGTTGAGGTCTCCCTCTTGTTTAAACCCATTTAAGCCCCAATTCTCTACCCCTACCAATGCAATTTTCTGTCCGTTTTTTTCGATATATCGGTTTTCATTCAGCAATAAATTCCAGCCCATTTCGCGCTGAATGTTCTTTAATTTCTGAAGATTTTCTGCTTTTGCTGTAGCGCTTTCCCACTGCACATAATCACCATAATCGTGATTTCCCAAAACCGAAAACACCCCACTAGGCGCATTTAACGTTGAAAAAAGCTGTTTCCAATCAGTCATTTCCTCGGCCAAATTATTTACCAGATCGCCAGTAAACAGAATAACATCGCTTTGTTGTTCGTTTATAAGGTTTACGGCATATTCAACTTTTTTATGGTTGTCAAAACTTCCGCTATGTATATCGCTAATTTGCGTTAGGGTAAAACCATCAAAAGCTTCGGGCAGGTCTTCAAATTCTAAGGCATATTTAAGCACTTTATAATTGTATTTACCTTGTATCATTCCGTAAATAAGGGAAGCAAATGGTATTGCGGCAATTCCGAGAGCAATGGTACTCACAAATTTTCGGCGCGAAGCCATAAATTGGGCTTCATTACTGCCAGCAACTTTCATAAATATTCCCACAAAAAACCGGGCAATATCTTCGCCGAACATAAAAACAATTAGAATCAATTTAGGAACAAAGACAGCTAGAAAAATTCCGAAGAAATACATTTTTGGCGGCTGCATCATTTTTGCAGTGCCCATAAAGGAAAGCTCGTAAATTAATCCGGCCAATACCGCCAACGAAACAAAAACGTACAAGCCGTGTACCCACGGACTTTTTGTAAGCGTTCGTATTGCCTGAAACGCATAAATATCAACAAGAATGTAAATGGAAATAAAAATAAACCAACGCATAGTGTAGAAACAATTTTTAAAGGTAGTAGGTTTTAAAAAACTGAAACAAATGTTCACTTTAATTTAACGCTTCTACCCTTTTTCTAAATTGTTACTCTGTGGAAACCTATATGTTTTGCGGTAAAGTTATAAGCTAATCAGTTTGTGCAAAGCTCATTTCGCCTTTGCTTTCCTGTTCCTTAAACTTCATTACAAGTTCTAATGCATCTGGAATTACGTCGCTACAACAAATAATTAAAGCCCCTTTTTGTGCGTTTTTTATGGCAAAGGTTATGGCTTCTTTTTCTGAAGGAATAATGGTAGTTTTTTTGTTCGGGTCCTTCATCTTAATACCGTCATTCAGCATTTTTATAAGCGCCTCTTCCGATTTTCCGCGCAAATGTTTGTCTTGGCGGATAATAATTTCATCAAACATTTCGGCGGCTATACTTCCAAGCTCATTGGTATCTTCTTCCCTTCTATCGCCTACGCCGGCAATAATTCCCACTTTAATGGTAGCATCCAAATTATCGGTAAAATCCTTAAGGGCGCGCATACCAGCTGGGTTGTGGGCATAATCCAACAAAATACTGAAATTTTCAAATTTGAAAAGATTTAATCTGCCGGGAGTTTGCGTAGCCGATGGGATAAAAGTTTCCAAAGCCATTTTCATATCTTCAATGCTAATGCCCCGAACATTTGCCGCAATAATAGCAGGAAGGATATTCTGAATCATAAAAGTAGCTTTGCCCCCATAAGTTAAAGGAATATTTTCAGCTTTCATAATACGCATCTTCCACGTACCGCGACAGATTGTTACATATCCATTTTCATAAACTGCGGTTACACCACCCAACTTTTGCAATGCTTTTATTCGCGGATTTTCCTCGTCCATAGAAAACAACGCAAGATTACAGTTAATGCTTCTGCGCATTTCATACACCAAATCGTCATCGGCGTTTAAAATAGCATAACCGTCTGGCAGCACGGTTTCTGGAATTACACCTTTCACTTTTGCGAGCTGTTCTATAGTATGTATTCCCTTTAAGCCTAAATGGTCTGCAGCAACATTTGTAACGATACCGACATCACATTTTTTAAAGCCAAGGCCGGCACGCAAAAGACCGCCACGGGCACATTCCAATACTGCGAAATTTACCGTTGGGTCCTTCAATACAAATTCTGTACTTGCAGGCCCAGTGCAATCGCCCTTCATTAGTAATCTATTTTGAATATAAACACCATCGCTCGTGGTGTAGCCCACCCTATATCCTTTCATTTTTGCCATATGGGCAATTAAACGGGTGGTCGTAGTTTTTCCATTAGTGCCAGTGATTGCGATAATTGGAATTCTTCCCGTAGTGCCAAGCGGAAAAAGTTTATCTACAACCGGAGCCGCCACATTTCTTGGCAATCCTGTAGTTGGTGCAAGATGCATTCTAAACCCGGGGCCGGCATTTACCTCCAATACCGCGCCGCCTGTATCTTCCAGCGGTTGACTAATATCAGTAGTCATGATATCTATACCGCAGATATCAAGATCGATTATTTTTGAAATACGTTCGGCCATAGAAACGTTTGAGGGGTGCAAAATATCTGTAACATCTTCCGCAG
>CAXBDO010000359.1:0-2702 GCA_963974165.1 uncultured Aequorivita sp. | reverse complement strand
CAAAAGCGTAGTGTGTACAATGCAGCCGCTAATTAAGCCCGAAGTTGTGGCAATGCCGCTTTTGGTGCCGTTTACCAAGGATTGTGTAAGCACATAGATATTATCTGGTCCCGGCGAAATTGCCAGGGCGAGGGTTGCGATTGCAAAGGAAATTAAGGTTTCAATCATAAAAAAAGACGTAAGACCGCTGCGCTGTAAGACATAAGATTTAAGATTCGCAATTTATTAAATTCGATATGTAAATTTTTTGCCATTTTATAATTATAAAAAGTTGTCCTATGTCTTAAGTCCTTACGTCCTAAGTCTCTTTTAATATCGCTTTATTAATCCTCTTTACCAAGCCCGGGCCTTCATAGATAAATCCTGTATAAAGCTGCACCAAGCTTGCGCCGGCATCAATTTTCTCTAATGCGTCTTCAGCGGAGTGAATTCCGCCAACGCCAATAATAGGAAAAGCTTTGTTGCTTTTTTCTGAAAGAAATCTTATTACCTCCGTCGCTCTTTTATTTAATGGTTTTCCACTTAAGCCGCCCATTTCGCTTTTGTTTTCTGAAGTAAGTCCGTCGCGCGAGATAGTAGTATTAGTTGCTATTACGCCATCAATTTTTGTGGTTGCAACAATTTCAATAATATCTAAAAGTTGCTCATCTGTTAAATCTGGTGCAATTTTCAAAAGAATTGGTTTGCGCTTTGCTTTTACATTATTTCGGTTTTGAAGTGTTTGTAATAAATCTGTCAACGGTTTCTTTTCCTGCAATGCGCGCAGGTTTGGCGTATTGGGCGAACTTACATTAACCACAAAATAATCCACATAATCAAAAAGTGCGTCAAAACAAATAATATAATCGTTTACCGCTTCTTCGTTAGGCGTAATCTTATTCTTTCCAATATTTCCGCCAATAAGAACTCTGTGACTTCGACTTCGCTCAGCCACCGAGTTTTGGTCCGCGAGCGGAGCGGAGGAGTTGCTTTTCAATCTTTCTACCGCTTCTTCAACGCCGCCATTATTAAAACCCATACGGTTTACAATTGCGGCATCTTCCTTTAAGCGAAACAAACGTGGTTTTTCGTTGCCGGCTTGCGGTTTTGGGGTTACCGTCCCGACTTCGATAAAACCGAAACCAAAGTTTGAAAGTTCTTTGTACAGTTTTGCATCTTTATCAAAACCAGCGGCAAGGCCAACGGGATTGGGAAATTTTAAGCCGAAAAGGTCACGTTCAAGTTTTGGCGATTTCACTTTATAGATACTTCTGAAAATACTTCCGAAGCCAAGTTTATGAAGAAAACGAATAAGTGAAAATGTAAAGTAGTGTATTTTTTCAGGATCGAATCGAAAAAATAGCGGGCGGATAATTGTTTTGTACATAGTTGAAAAATGTATTGCAAAAATACCACATAACAAATAACTTTCTTTCTATTACCGTTAAAGTTTATACGCTGGTAACTGCCAAAAAGCGCTAAAATATTTAGTAACTTTGAACTCATTTATAATTAGATGCATCCTATTTTAAAAACATATAAAAGAGCAATTACAGACATCTGCAAATCCTTAAGGATAAAACGGATGTATGTATTTGGATCCATGGCAACTAATGCTTACACCAACAGCAGTGATATTGATTTGCTTATTTCTTTCGAAGATGATATAACGGCAGAAGAATACTCTGATAATTATTTTATCCTTCACCATAAACTTCGAGAATTGTTGAAGAAGGAGATAGATATTATTACTGAAAGAAGTCTTTCCAATACCCATTTCATCAATAAAATTAATAATGAAAAGCTATTAATTTATGAAGGATGAGATAAAAAAATCTTTAATTGATATTAAAGTTTCCATCGATTCAGTTTTTGAATATTTGCAAAATGCCGATACTTTAGAAAAATATCAAAACAACAAATTAATAAGAAGGGCCGTTGAAAGGGAAATTGAAATTATTGGCGAATCCACAAACAGAATTCTAAAAATACAACCCGATTTTAATATTGAAAATGCTCGAAAAATTGTAGATACCCGAAATTGGGTAATTCATTCTTATGATAATGTGGATGAAATTATTATTTGGGGGGTTATAACTACTCATTTACCAAAATTGCGAAAAGAAATAGAAAAATTATTACAGTAAATTATGATTGAAAAACAACATATTATTGACCGCTTCATTGGGTATGTAACAATAGACACCGAAAGCGATCCAAATAGCGAAACAACACCCAGCACCAAAAAACAGTGGAACCTTGCCAATAAATTGGCCGAAGAACTGAAGCAAATTGGAATGGAAGACGTTACTATAGACGAAAACGCCTATATAATGGCTACTTTACCTTCAAATGTATCGCACGAAGTACCTGTTATTGGTTTCGTTTCGCATTTTGACACTTCTCCAGATTTTACTGGCGCCAATGTGAAGCCGCAAATTATTGAAAATTATAACGGAAAGGATATTGTTCTTAACGAAGAACAGGACATTGTGCTATCTCCAGATTATTTTGACGACTTATTGCTTTATAAAGGGCAAACGCTAATAACCACAGATGGAACAACGCTCTTGGGTGCCGATGATAAAGCTGGGATTACCGAAATCGTTTCAGCAATGGAATACCTAATTAATAATCCCGAAATTAAGCACGGTAAAATTCGCGTTGGCTTTACGCCCGATGAAGAAATTGGTCGGGGCGCGCATAAATTCGACGTCGAGAAA
>CAXBDO010000358.1:0-2713 GCA_963974165.1 uncultured Aequorivita sp. | reverse complement strand
GCATGGTTGGCCACTGTCTCGCGGCCAGTGGGAGTATAGAAATTGTTTCGGCAATTCTTCAACTGCACCAAGGGTTTTTGTTTCCCAATGTGAATTGCGAAAAATTACATCCCCAAATTGAAGCTTTCGTGGCTTCGGAAAAAATTCCCACTAAATTTCAAAAAAAATCATTGAAAACCATAGCTAAGGCAAGTTTTGGTTTTGGCGATGTAAATGCTTGTGCTATATTTAAAAAAATATAAAATTATGTCTTCGGAAGAAATATATAAAAAACTTGAACCAATTATTAAGGCCTATTTGCCAGAAGATGTGTCGGCCAATCAAATTAATCTGGATAGCGATTTAACGCAGGAGCTCAACATTAACTCCGCACATTTGGTTGATATAGTGTTAGACATAGAAGACGTGTTTAATATTGAATTTAAAAATGAGGATATGGAGCGTCTTAGAAGTGTTAATGACGCTATTTTGGTAATTCAGCAAAAAACAAATTAATTAAATCCTTTTTGACAACTCCTTGCTCTTATTGTAGTGTTAAACCCTAATTTCTTCCCCGTTAAATTGCGTTAAACCCATTTTTTTTTCATTTATAAATTATTATTTTCAAAGAGTAAAAATTTAAAATGATGAAAAATTTAGTACGAGTTTTATTTTTATTTATCAGTTTCACTGCGTTTTCACAAGATCCTTTTCTTCAAAATTCTAATGAAATGGCTGAGCAAGAAGCCAAGGAAATTACAAATAAATACATTCCGGAACTTGGATTAACAGGGGAACAAACGTTGTTGTTTCAACAAAAAGTAGAAGAGTTTTTAATTCGAAGAAACAAAATTGAGGCAGAATATAGTGGAAAAGAAAAGCTTAACTTTCTCTTTCAACTTCAACTGGAAGAAACCGCCGAAATGGGTGATATTTTAACCCGGCCCCAATTGCAAGTCTATAAAAAAGTTAAGCCTCAATTTCAACCTTTAGATAAGGTAGAAAAACAATAATTATTTATTCTTTTCGATAAAGTTTTCGTTTTCCGTGGTTCTTTTTATAGTAGGTTCCGTATCGTTTGACGGACTTTGTTCAAGCCCTGCCGAATCTACCTTATAAAACTCCATAATTTCTGGCGGATTGTTGATTTGTTTTGTTCGCTTACCCATAATTGCAATAGGCCTTGAAATAACTGCATCGTTATTTTGGATAATTTTCAACCAGTCGTTGGAACCAAAACTTTCAGTAGTTTCCTTGTCAATTTCCAACTGTCTCTTATCCACTAAATCTCCTATTTTAACTCCAAGCGCATCGGCAATATCTGCCCATTGTGTATCCGAAACTTTTGTTTTTGCCAAGTCTATTGCCAGGTATTTTTCATTAATCCCAGTTAAATAGCTAAGCGTATGTGTACCTACACGTGTATTACTGCTGTAAATAAGCGTTAGTTGATTTTCGTCCCGTGCTATAACTCCCATATCTTTCATACCAATTAGTGTGCTTTCAATTTTTCCTTTCGTTTTTGAAGTTGAGCCTTTAGTTCTGTTACTACCTTAGCCACTGAAGCTTCAAAAGATCCTGTAGATGTTTCCGCAAAGATGGTAGGGCCCGGTAAACTTAAGCGTACGCTGCAAATTTTACCTATTTCGGGGTTGGTAGTATTTTCTTTTTTAAAATAAACGTCGGCTCCAACTATAGAGTCGTATTTAGATTCCAGCTTATTCAATTTTTCAGCTACAAAAGCTTCCAATCTAGGGCTAGCTGATACCTCGTGATACTCGAAATTTATATTCATATCTTTTTGGTTTAGTTTTCTATTTTTAAAGATACGATAGCAAGAAAACCACGCCAAACTTTTAATAGGATTTTGTGAAATTAATCTTCATTAACCACAGCAGGATTGGGGTCTGGAATTACAATAGAGGCAATAATTCCACTCGCCAATGAAAGTGCTATAACACCAAGCGAAAGCCATTCAGGAATCTCAACATTGTGGGCTAGGATCATTTTTACACCCACAAAAGCAAGAATAACCACCAGACTGTAATTAATATATCTAAACTTGGTCAACATTCTTGAAATAAGGAAATACATAGAGCGAAGACCTAGAATTGCTAAAATGTTTGAACTGAACACTATAAATGGATCTGCGGTAATTGCCAGAATTGCTGGAATGCTGTCCAATGCAAAAAGAATATCAGTTAACTCAATAATTATTAAGGCAACAAATAGGGGGGTGGCGGCACGTATTCCCATACGTTTTATAAAAAACTTGTCGCCGTCCATCTTTGAACTTACGGGAAATAGTTTTTTAAGGAACCTAAAAATCTTCGATTTCTTAGGGTTGAATTCTGTTTCCTTATGCGTCAACATTCTATAGGCGGTGAAAAGTAAAAAAGCTCCGAAAACGTAAATTATCCAGTCGAATTTATTGATAAGGGCAACGCCGAAAAATATCATTAATGCCCTAAAAACAATAGCTCCCAGTATTCCATAAAACAACACTTCATGTTGGTATTTCTGCGGAATTGCGAAGGAAGTAAAGATAACCGCAATTACAAATACGTTATCAATACTCAGGGAAAGCTCTATTAAATAGCCCGTAATGTATTTAAGAACTGCCAGATTGGGCGTTAGGTTTGTTGGGTTATCAACAAGACCTTCCTTAAAGAGCCAAAAAATAACTCCAGAAAAACTTATTAACCCCAACCCCAACCCGGTTACACCCGCGTAC
>CAXBDO010000357.1:0-2738 GCA_963974165.1 uncultured Aequorivita sp. | reverse complement strand
AGTTTTCGATTTTTAAATTTTGTGTTGTATTCCTTAATGTTGCGCACCATTGCATCTTTCAGCAAATCATAACGCTGGTCCATTTCGATACAAAGGGAATTTAAGGTATGTATTACCTTGGTTGTATCTGTAATTATAGCTTCCTCGGTATCGGGTAATTTGGCCAAATAATGTCTTTCAATTTTATTAAAAAGTGTAAGCTCTACTTTTTTAGGATCTACCAAGATAAATTTTACCTCGGCAGGGTGTTTTTTGTATAAAAGTGAAGTAAGCACCGCATTTAAACCAACCGATTTTCCTTGGCCCGTTGCCCCAGCCATAAGCATGTGCGGCATTTTTGCCAGATCTACTACGAAGGTTTCGTTACTAATAGTTTTTCCGAAGGCGATGGGAAGTTCCATTTCCGCATTCTGGAATTTTGCAGAAGCAATTACCGAACGCATGGAAACCATTTTCGCATTTTTGTTTGGCACTTCAATACCAATGGTGCCGCGACCCGGTATAGGAGCAATAATACGTATTCCTAACGCCGATAGCGAAAGCGCAATGTCATCCTCAAGATTTTTAATTTTTGAAATTCGGATTCCGGCATCGGGTACAATTTCATAAAGAGTAACAGTTGGCCCAACCGTTGCCTTAATATTCGCAATTCCAATTTTGTAATTGTTGAGTGTATCTACAATACGGTTTTTGTTTTCCTCCAGCTCCTCTTGGTCTATAGTTATTCCGGCGCCAACGGTGTGGTCGCGAAGTAATTCTATGCTAGGGAATTTATAATTGCTCAATTCCAGTTTAGGGTCGAACTCCCCAAAATCCTTCACCAATTTATCGCTTAAATTTTCAATTTCTTCCTCTTCAACGGTTTGTTCCACTTCCATGGCTACATCGCCTTCTACATCCGATTTCAAAATTAATTTTTCAATAATAGGGGGAGGAGGTGGTGGAGGGGTAGGAGTTACTTTTTCCTGAACCGAATGTGTAAGCGGCTCTTTTTGGACATTTTCTTTTTCTGGAACATTTTCAGAAACAGGTTTTTTCGGCTCGTCTGAAATAAAATCGGATGCCAATTGCTTTTTTGTACTGCTGAAAATGCCCATTGCCATTTCTGGGGTTAATTTTAGGCGAACAACCAGATAAAAAATAAGGACAAAAACCATTACCAGCATAGCGCCAATCAATCCTAAATAGTCCTGTAAAATATCGTTAGTTTCATAGCCTATAATACCACTAAACAGGGTTGCCTGTCCGCCAAAAAATCCGAAGAACACAGAAACCCAAAGCATTAATAGGAATCCCCAGAACCAAAATTTTAGAAGGGGTTTTCGGGAATAATCGAAGAAATAATGAATGCCGGTCAATGAAATAAGAAAAGCCAAAACAAAGGCGGCAATCCCGAAACCATCGTAAATAAAGAAATGCGCCACGTTGGCACCAAATTTATTGAGCCAGTTTTTAGTTTGCAATTCGCGTTCCGCAAGCATACCAATTTCGCTTTGGTCTGCCTGCCAAGTAAAGAAATACGAAATGAACGAAAACACCATCGCCAGCCCCAACAAAAATAGGAAGCTGCCCAAAAGAATCTTTTGCTGTTTGGATAACGAGAGGCCTAGTTTTTTGCGTGGCGGTTTTGGGGTTGTTTTTTTCTTTTTGGCCATTAATGGAACGGTTGTCTTTTCAGCAAAAATACAAATATCAATGAGGAATTTTTCAAATTACAAAAAACAAATTCTAAATAATATTGAAAGCAGTTTAGAACTTGGGAATATAGATAAAACAGCCTATTATAATTGCCGTAACTGCAGCAAAGAAAACAGCCCCCGCAGCAACATCTTTTATTAAACCTATTTTATTGTGAAAGTCCGGGTGTACAAAATCTGAAATTTCCTCTACCGCGGTATTTAGGCCTTCAATGCTCAAAACTAAGCCAATTGCCAATATCTGAAACATCCATTCTACAGTAGAAATTTCAAAATAAAAGCCGGCAAAAGTCATTATTAAACTAATTACTACCTGTACTTGGATACTTGCTTCGTGCCTAATTAATAGGAAAGCGCCCTTGAAAGCATATTGAAATGCTTTAAGGCGCTTTCCTAAAAATGAATGCCGCATTATAATAAAGGTTTTAAGGCCGAAAGGTAATCGGGCTCCTGGCCAATTGCAGGAACTTGTTGGCTGTGGATTACCTTGCCGTTTTCATCCAGAACTACTACAGCTCTGGAATGTAAATTTTTCATAGCGCCACTGCTCATTTCTACGCCATAGTTTTTTCCGAAATTGCCATCGCGAAAATCTGAAAGATTGGTAACTTCATTTAAATCTTCATCGTTAACAAAACGTTGTTGTGCAAAGGGAAGGTCTTTAGATATGCAAAGCACTTTGGTATTTTTAAGTCCAGCTGCCTTTTCGTTAAACTTTCGAACAGAAGTTGCGCATACATTGGTATCTATGCTTGGGAAAATATTCATTATAACTCTCGAGCCCCGAAAGTCTGATAGACTTTTGGAGCTTAAATCTTGAGCGGTTAAAGTAAAGTCGGGTGCTGTGTCGCCTATCTGTGGAAGCGTGCCAACTGTGGTAATATCGTTTTCGCCTAATTTTATTGTAGCCATTATATTTTTTTAAGTTTTTAATTTGAAGCCTAAATATACATATATAGATTTGCTTTAACTGCTAACAACTTCTTAAAGCCAATTTTTTTATAAGCAAAAGTCCCTTTGCAAAATTTTGCAAAGGGACTT
>CAXBDO010000356.1:0-2741 GCA_963974165.1 uncultured Aequorivita sp. | reverse complement strand
GGTATTTTGCCCAAAATCAGGCCGATCATTTAGATGGAACCAAAACCGTTCTGGATACAATGATAGACGCTGCAAACGAAAAAATGGAAGCAGGGTGCGCGATATTTTGGGATCTTTTCTTTTCCGTGGTGATGAAGTTGAAAAATATGTGCGTGTACTAAGCGGGGGCGAACGCAACCGCCTGGCATTGGCAAAGCTGATGCTGCAGCCATTCAATGTGTTGGTAATGGATGAGCCCACCAACCACTTGGATATAAAGTCTAAAAACGTTTTAAAGGACGCTTTAAAAAGCTTCGAAGGCACTTTGCTCCTGGTTTCTCACGACCGTGATTTTCTGCAAGGATTAACCGATAAGGTTTACGAATTTAGGGACCACCACATAAAGGAATATTTAGGCGATATTAATTACTTCCTTGAGCAGCGTAACCTTCAAAATTTACGCGAAGCAGAAAAGCGCACCGTTGTTTCCGAAGTGAAGGAAAAGAGAAGTGCAGGCGAGGAATATGAAATTCAGAAAAAATTGAAGTCGGCCAAAAACAAATTGAGCAATATTGAATCTTCAATTGCCACTTTGGAAAAAGAGATTGCTACAATAGATACCGAATTGCTGATTAATTACGAGGAAACTATTGCAAAACCTCATTTCTTCGAAAAATACCAGGAAAAGAAAAAGAAACTCAAAAAGTTGATGGAAGACTGGGAGATTTTTCAGGAAACGGTAGAATCGCTTTCACAGGAATTTTAAAAAACTTGAAAATTCGTTACATTTAACCTATGTACGAGCATTTTTTTCAATGCCCACATTGTTGGGAAGAAATTTCGATGTTGCTGGATACTTCCATCCGGCACCAGAAATATATTGAAGACTGCGAAATTTGCTGCAATCCCATCGAGCTCGATGTTAGCTTTAGCGATGGCGAATTGATGGACTTCTCAGCCAACAACATTGGCCAATAATTTAAGTCTATTACACAAGGATCTTTGTCAGTGCATTTTTAATACTGATCCACAAAAAGTTAAAGATCGATTTCGATTTATCCCTTGTAACATCAGCAGTTCCCTCTTTATAATATTCGCCCTCCTTTTCGCTGTTTTTCGAAATAAAGATATTGGCAATTGCCGATAATAATTTGTTTTTCTTTCCGCTATCCTTTTGCAAAATGGTTACCTTAAAATCGGAATAACTGATCTTCATATCGGTGGTAGAAGTTTCATTATTGCCATCTATAGTGAAGTAGGTTCTATTGGTTTTGCCTTCCAGTTTCACCTTTAAATTTGGCTCTGTAAAACTGTTCATTTTATCAGCCACCAACGGCCCTACGCTAGCTTGAAAAACAAAGGCATCGGTTTTATTGTTAACATCAAAACTCCAATCGGCCGAAATGGGAGTTTTCTCCATAAACGTTGCATTTATTTTTAGTTTGGTTTTCTTAGGGCTTTTATATGTATTGCTAACATTTGAAACGGCGGCATCAAGATTCTTAAAATTAATGGAACCGCCCATATTTTCAAGTTTTACGCGCTCTTCATATTTTATTTTAGCGTTGCTAACCCTTAAGGAATCTACCGTAAGCTCAAACGGCAAATCGCGAAGCATTTTACTGTAAAGTGGCTTGGCCTTGGGGTCGTCTGCCACCAGTTTATCCCGATATATTTTTAAGGAAGGCGTAGCCAATGAAATCATTTTGCTCTTGGCGAAAAACCCATTGGCATTAAAACCAAAATCGATATCCTCTACCGTTAGCGATTTCATGGAAAGATCGTAATGGTCCCTTTCCTTAGAGATTAACTTTGACAATTCTTTTTTTGAATACTTCGTTTTTAGGTGTACATCCTTTAAAACCGCCTTTCTGTTTTTAATGGTAAAATCTTTCACTATGAGGTTTTCATAGGCGCTCACCTTCACAAAAACGGTATCGCTTTCGGCGCTATAATTTTTAAAAGTTGCAGGAATCTTTCTTCTAATTGTTTTGTCATTAATCTCAATGCCGCCCACTTCAACCGAAAGTCCTTTGGTATAAACCCTGGTAGAGTCTTTGCCCTTCTCATAAATGGCAAATTTGCTGTTGTTTATTTTTACTTTTTCTACGGTAATGGGTTTGTAGATTTTAAAAATTCCTTTCCTAATGCTGTCTTCATTTGTAACAACCCGATCTTTATAATATGCCATTATCGGATTTTCAAGCGAAATTGTTTCAACGTGAATCTCGTCATTGAAGATATAATCCCAATAACTAATGTGTGAGATTTTAAGTTTTTCAACATTAATATAGGTGTGTGCAACGCTATCTTTTTTGTTTTTTATGATCAGGGAAGCATTGGTTATGGAGAGTGAGCCACCAAAAGATTCGACCGAAATTTCATCGTAGGAGCGTACCATGTTTTCTGGTAAGCGTTCATTTACAAATCTTTCCAGTTTGTTTTTTAAAAATATATTGACGGAAACCGTTGCAACGGCGAACACCGCGCCAACAGCAAGCACGACGTAAATGATTTTTTTGAATTGTTTGTTCATCAATTAAAGATAGCTAAAGAATATAATGCGAAAGAATATTTAATTAATACTTAACAAAAATTAATGATCGAGAACTTGCGGAGTCGAAAAAGCTTCTTATCTTTGCAGTCCAATATTTCTGTCGGCATTATGGACCGAGGGTTAAAAGCCAAGATGAAATATTGAAAAACCCATATCGCGGGATAGAGCAGTAGGTAGCTCGTCGGGCTCATAACCCGAAGGTCAC
>CAXBDO010000355.1:0-2744 GCA_963974165.1 uncultured Aequorivita sp. | reverse complement strand
TAAGGCGAAAGTAACCCAAATGCCGGTCCAGATAGCGGCTTCCTTCGTTTTAATAACGTGGGGCGTACGGTTAAAAACCCCAAGATCCAACGCTAAGAATAAAACAATAAATACAGTAAATGCTATCCAGACAATCATTTAATTAGAATTTGAAACAAAAATAAGCGGAATTGGGTTTGATATTCATATGAAAATGTTAATAATAGTAGCTATCGTTAAATGTTAGGTAAAAAATTTTCAGGAAGTTTTAAAGCCATTATTTTTAAAAAATATTACGCCTTAGAGAAGTATTGGTTTCATAATGAAATATTCCAAGAAATCGCTTCGGAAAAACAAAACAATAGCACCCAACAGTATGGCCAAAATTACCAGCAAGTCAGAGGAACAACAAAACATCGATGACGAATTGAGCAAGTCAAATTCCTCTGAGTTGACCAAAGCAAAATCGCACGGCGAAATCTTAAAGCAACAAATTATTGACGGCCAAGAAACCTATGATAAAAGTACCGTCAGCATTCTGCTTAGCTCACTAACCGCGGGACTTGAAATAGGTTTTAGCTATCTGCTTATTTGCGCGCTTTTTTTCTTTCTAGGCGAGAAATTAGCAGAAGATACCATCATTAAACTTATAAGTTTTGTGTACCCAATTGGGTTTATAATGATAATTCTTGGGCAGTCTATTTTATTTACGGAACAAACATCTTTATTAACCCTACCGGTTCTCAATAAGAAGAGGTCCCTGCCCAGCCTACTCAAAATTTGGGGCCTTGTAATTTTAGGAAATTTATTGGGTGGCTATTTAATCGCGTTCTTACTGGTCTGGATTGGGCCGAGGCTAGGTATCTTCGATCTTTTAACGGTTGAAAAAATTGCTCTTCACGTAACTAATTATGACAATGTTGTAATTTTTGTGAGTGCTATACTTGCGGGATGGTTAATGGGACTTCTTTCTTGGTTAATTGCAGCTTCAAAAAGCACTTTGAGCCGGATTGTGCTAATCTTCTTGATTACTGCCGTACTTTCCTTTGCAGGACTTCACCATAGTATTGTGGGCAATGTAGAAGTATTTGCGGGGCTAATTAGTTCGCCAGCAATTTCGCTCACTACATATCTCTCTTTTATTTCTTTGGCATTATTAGGAAATGCCGTTGGTGGTGCCGTCTTTGTTGCGCTTCTAAAATACAGAGCATTTGTATATGACGTTAAGGGATAAAAAAAATCCCTATCTATAAGGGATTTTAAATGCGGTTTTAGCGAACTGGAAAATCTTAGCCCGGATTTATATTAGCTCCCGGTTTAGATTTTGCTTTTGGCTTAGGAGCAACAGCCGGTTTTTTATTCGCCTCCGTTTTCTTTTCTGGTTTCGGAAAACCTTCTCTTGGTGTTGGCATAATTGAAAAATTTTAGTTAAACAATAACTAAAGATAAGCATATAATGGCTAGTCTTCAATTTATTAACATTAAACCATATAAAAAATTTGATTTTGAGTAACTTAGCCTAACTAACCTTAAATTATGAAGCTAAAGTCTTTTTTTAAGCAATGCCATGAAAAGGAAGTCTTTAAGTTGCTTTCAATATATATAGTTTCTGCCTGGATTATCCTGCAAGTGCTTTCCATTACTTGGCAACCCTTGGGCCTTCCTGCTAAATCCGTTACCTTTTTAATAATTGTATTACTGCTTTGTTTCCCGCTTTATATCTTCTTCATTTGGAAATTTCAAATTGCTTCCAAATTAAATAAAGAGCCCGATCAGGATGAAAAGGAAATGAAGAAAAGCATCGCCTTTAAAAAGATGTATTTTTCTTCCTTGGGAATAATTGCCTCACTTTCCGTAATAGTGGTCTTTTTAATAGTAGATAAAAACTTTTCCAAAGATGCCGTTGTTGAATTGCCAAAGATTATAAAATCAGATAAAATTGCCGTGCTAAAATTTGGCAACAATACCGGCAATCCCAAATTCGATATTGTAAGTAAAATGGCGTCCGATTGGATAATCCACGGTATTACCGAAAACCACGTAGCACAAGTAATTACACAGGATTTGGTAGATGAGTATAAAAATATTTTGAAGGGAAAAAATATTGAAGAGGATGAAACTACCATTGTAAAAGACTATTTAAAACCCAGTAAAATTATTTCAGGAAATTTCTATCTTAAAAACGGGAAATTGCTATTCCAAGCTATGCTGATTGATGGAAAAACCAATAAAACCATCATTTCCTTTAAACCTACAGAATGCGATCCGGAAAACCCTTTGAAATGTATAGACGATTTAAATGAATCGATTACAGGTTATTTTATCACTAAGGATAGCAAACAACTAATGTTGCAGGAAACACCTCCGAAATATGAAGCCTATAAATACCTTTTGGAAGCAAAGTATAGCGATAATGATCAAGAATATTTAGAGCTTTTAAATAAAGCCATTAGTGCAGATTCTACCTATTTTGAGCCTAAGGTTTTAAGGGTGGCGTACTACTACAATAATCAGCAATACAAAACGGCCGATTCGCTCTTAAGGCAAATAAAACCAGATTCATACGCCAACAAACGCCAATTGAATCTTTTAAATATGCATCAAGCCCTCTTAAAAGGCGATAATCGTACGGTCTATAAAACAATCCTTAAGGAATATGAATTTGCACCATTTGATTTGATTACAAATAAAACGGCAATGGTGGTAGCCCTTCAATATGTTAATAAACCTCAGGATGTTGAAGGCATTTACAAAACTGTAAATAT
>CAXBDO010000354.1:0-2747 GCA_963974165.1 uncultured Aequorivita sp. | reverse complement strand
AAAACCACTGCGTGTCTAGGGCAATTAAATGTACATCGTCATTTATATCTATACTTTCCAATGGGCAGCCGTTGTTAGGTTGCAGTACATCGGCATCATTAAACTTCGATTTAAGGAAATCCTCTTCAAGTTCCAAACCGTCAACGCCACCTATCCAATCGCGATTGCCCGGCAATACCACCACTTTTCCCTTAAAATCCTTTAAGGCATCAATTTGCTGTTGCATGGTTTTTTCGGCCTGCTTTATAGCTTTCTCATCTTTCTTTGGCATTCCCGAAGGATAAAAGCTATTTCCCAAAAAGAGCACATAACTATTTTTTGAGTTGTTTTCAGCAATATATTTCTGAAGCGATTTCATAGCCTTGGAAAGATCTTCGCCAGAATTCCCGGCATTTCCAATAAGATAAAATGATTTATCTATTTCACTTTTTGAAATACTTTGGGATGGATTGTTAGTAGGGTTTTTGTATTTCGGATTGTAGGTTGCACAGGCTGAAAGAAGGGCTGCTGCAATAAAAGTTATAATGATGTTAATTTTATACATATATATTTATGTGGGTTGAATTTTTATTACTTTGGATACCTAAATAACTACTATGAGCAATATCGTTGAAGCTACTGATAATTTTGTCTTCCAACTCTTGAAAGACGAGCTTCCAAGCACCTTCGTTTATCACAACTACACGCACTCAAAACGTGTTTATAAAAGTATAAACGAAATTATTGAAAACTCCCAATTTGATGTTAAAGATGCTACTATACTAAGGTTGGCGGCGCTATTACACGATACTGGCTATATAGTTAACAGGGAAAACCACGAAGAGGAAAGTGCGAAAATTGCCCGAAAATTTCTGGAGGAACAAAATGTGGAAGCCGATATTATTGAGGGGGTAGAAAAATGTATTCGCGCCACAAAATTTAAGAATACGGTGCCCGATACCCATCTTGAAAAAGCAATTCGCGATGCCGATAGCTCCCATTTCGGAAAAGACTACTTTGAAGAGGCAAGCGAGTTTTTAAGACAGGAATATCTTTTTCAAAATGTACACAATTATTCTGCCCGTGAATGGCAGGATGAAAATATTAAGGTATTGGTGGAAGACCATCAATTTTATACAGATTACGCCCTAAAGAAATGGCAGCCTGTAAAGGAGGGGAATTTAGCCAAACTCCTTAAAAACCGGAAAAAGCGAAAGGAAAAAGTTCAAAAGGAACGGGTAAAGGCCAAACTGAAGGCGCAATATAAAAACGATAGTCCAGACCGCGGGATACAGACTTTTTACCGCACCGCTTTAAGAAACCATATGAAGCTGAGCGATATTGCAGATACAAAAGCGAACATTATGCTTTCTGTAAATGCAATTATTATATCGTTGGTACTATCTAACCTTATCTCTAAGTTGGATAACAATAATTATTTAATAATCCCAACTGCCATCTTTATACTCTTTAGCGCCATTACAATGATTCTAGCAGTTATTGCTACCCGTCCGAACGTTACTCGGGGGGAATTTACCAAGGAAGATGTTGAAAACCAGGCCGTGAACCTAACCTTTTTCGGAAACTTCCACAAAATGGAACTGGAACAGTATGAATGGGCTATTGAAGAACTTCTTAAAGACAGGGATTACGTCTATAAATCGCTTACCAAGGATTTATATTTCTTAGGAAAGGTGTTGGATAGAAAATACAGGATTCTACGACTGACCTATACCATATTCGTAGCGGGAACAATTATATCATTAATTGCGTTTGCGGTATTCTTTTATTTGGAAATGTAATTTAGTTGTTGGTTGTTGGTTGATGGTTGATGGTTGATGGTTGATGGTTGATGGTTGTGGGTTTCAAGTTTCAGGTTTCAGGTTGAAGGTTGAAGGTTGAAGGTTTAAAGTTTGGGAGTTTAGTTTTTAAATCAAATTAAACTCTCTATTTTCTACTTTCTAATTTATACCTTCTTCTTTCATCTTTCATCTTTCTTCTTTCTTCTTTCTACTTTTCTCCTAGTCTTTTAATTCAGAGATTAGGTCTTCGTAGGTGTAGTATTCTTTTACCCTATCAACGTTTTTATTGTAAAGCACTTTAACGCGGACGGCTTTTAGGCCGGTGACACCTTGTAAGTCTTCCAACTCGAGCAATTCAACTTCTTCATCCAGCATTTTTTGGTGCTGCAGAAAACGGATGTATTGTAGATATTCGTCCTCATCCTCTTTTTGGGAATAGACGATAACAATCTTACCGGGAGTAGTAATACGGTCTTCCGTGCCTTTTATATGGGCCTTGTCTACGCGTTTTTTAACCACTTCATAACGCGCATTATAGGTGCCATCTACATCAAAGCGTTTTTCGTCCATTCGGAAACGCAGTGAAAGCGAACCATTAAAAACAAGAATCATAGACGCAACATCGAGATTAATAGGTAGCGTATCCTTGAAATTGTAAAAACTGTTCTCCATCTCACAAATAACCTGTAATTGCCACAGCTTTAAATTTTTAAGATATAGCTTATTGAAGGTTCTATGTTTTGTAATGGCTTCCCCTATGTACATATTGTGTTCTACCCCATCCGTTTTAAAACGTTCGAAATAGTGGGGATACATTAGCTGGGCGTCTTGCTGCTTTCTATCTAAAATAGCGGCTAGCCTTTTATTGGTAAGCATTACCGACTCATCATAATCTTTTCGGCATTTATATACAAAGCCTGTATTTGAATCTACAAGTTCATTATATTCATCTACCCATTGTTTATG
>CAXBDO010000353.1:0-2756 GCA_963974165.1 uncultured Aequorivita sp. | reverse complement strand
CCATCCCCAAAAGATCGTAAACAATTCCTTTTTTCAGTAATATATATTTTTCGGTATTCATTTTATGCTGTGTTTTTATTAGTACTAAAGTGCAAAAAACATTCCATAAAATCTAAGAAAGATCATGGCTAATCAATTTTAGGAATTCACTGCGCGTTTCAATGGCCTCAAATTGACCTCGAAAACCCGAAGTTGTGGTAACGCTATTCTGTTTTTGCACCCCGCGCATCATCATACACATATGCGAGGCTTCAATAACCACAGCCACTCCTTTTGGCTTTAAGGTGTTATTTATACATTCCAGAATATCGTGGGTTAACCTTTCCTGAACCTGCAACCTACGGGCAAAAACATCTACCACTCTCGGTATTTTGCTTAGCCCTACAATATGTCCGTCGGGGATATATGCAATATGTGCCTTGCCAAAAAATGGCAGTATGTGGTGTTCGCATAGCGAATAGAGCTCAATATCTTTTATAACCACCATATCGTGATAGGCTTCCGCAAACATGGCACTCTTTAATATTTCGGCGGGATCTTGACAATTCCCCGAAGTTAAAAACTGCATTGCTTTTGCTGCTCTTTCAGGTGTTTTTAAAAGACCTTCACGCGTAACGTCCTCGCCCAATTCACCTAAAATTTGGCTATAATTACCAGTTAAATTATCGGTAACAGGCTGGTCGTATTCCTCAAAGTATTTGTAAGATGACATTTATTCCTTTTTATATATTTCAATTCAAAAATAGAAACATAAGTGCTATTAAAACAATATAATCTATTGGATTGCATTATAGCGCTATAAATAGTACTTTCACACATTAAAATTTCGCTATGATTGAAGCCCAAAATATCCATAAATATTACGATAATCTACACGTTTTAAAAGGGGTTGATCTTCATATAAAAAAGAGTGAAATTGTTTCGATTGTTGGAGCTTCGGGGGCCGGCAAAACTACATTGCTGCAAATTCTGGGTACGCTGGACGCGTTCGATACATCGAAAAGCAAATTGATAATAAACGATATCAATATTGGTTCCCTTTCGGGGAAAAAATTGGCGCAGTTTAGAAATGAAAATTTAGGTTTTATATTTCAGTTCCATCAATTACTTCCCGAATTTACTGCTCTTGAAAATGTTTGCATTCCCGCTTTTATAAAAAATACACCTAAGACCGAGGCGATAAAAAGAGCAAAGGAATTACTTTCCTTTTTAGGGCTCTCGCATCGAGAAGACCACAAGCCCAATGAACTTTCGGGGGGCGAGCAACAACGTGTTGCCGTGGCAAGGGCGCTTATAAATAATCCGGCAATTATCTTAGCTGACGAACCCAGCGGAAACCTAGATACTGAAAGTGCCGAAAACCTCCATAATTTATTTTTTAAATTAAGGGATGAGTTTGGCCAAACCTTCGTAATTGTTACCCACAATGAGGAACTTGCAAATATGGCCGATAGAAAATTGGTGATGCAGGACGGTAATATTGTAAAATAAATTCACCAAAAAAAAATAATAAATTCCAAAGTTCACTCCAATGAATAAAAGTGAATTAAAATCATTTTTGGATGAAAAGGTCAGCCTCTATAACAATCCAAACTTTATCGAGAGCGACCCCATTCAAATTCCACATCTTTTTGCCATAAAGGAAGATATTGAAATTGCAGGCTTTTTGGTGGCTACCATTGCGTGGGGCAATCGAAAAAGCATCATAAATAACGGGTATCGACTGATGAATATGATGGGCAATTCGCCCTATGAATTTGTCATGAATTTTTCTGAAGAGGAAGAACATCTACTTTCAAATTTTGTACATCGCACTTTCAACAATGATGATTTGGTTTACTTTATAAAATCGCTTCAAAACATTTATTCTAACCACGGTGGACTTGAAAGCGTGTTTTCAAATAACGTATCAAATAACTCGCTACAGCCTGCAATACACCAATTCAAAAAAACATTTTTTGAATTGCCCCATGCCGTTAGAACACAGAAACACGTTAGTGATCCTTTAAAGAATTCAGCGGCAAAAAGGATCAATATGTTTTTAAGGTGGATGGTACGCCAAGACCAAGCTGGCGTAGATTTTGGAATTTGGAAAAGCATCTCTCCCGCCCTGCTCTCTTGTCCGCTAGATGTCCATAGTGGCAACGTAGCCCGAAAGCTTAAGCTTTTAAAAAGAAAACAAAATGATGCCAAAGCCCTAAGCGAATTAGATAATTCACTTTGGAAAATGGATGCAGCCGATCCAGCGAAGTACGATTTCGCCCTTTTTGGCCTAGGTGTTTTTGAAGGATTTTAATTTTGAATCATCCCAGAATCATTCCGCTTTTCTTTACCAATCAACTGAAAATGTTGTACTTTTACCGTTAATCCTTAAATAACAAGCCTTTCAGGTTTTGCTAAACTTACAATAACTTTGATTACACCAAAATTCCCCGTTGACGAGCAGCAACGATTAGCTGCGGTGCGATCCTACAATTTGCTGGATACTTTACCAGAAAAGGATTTTGACAACCTTACCAGTTTAACCGCAAATATTTGTGATGTGCCCATTTCCTTGGTTACATTGCTGGATGCAGATCGAAATTACCTAAAATCACATTTCGGAATTACCGATACCGAATCGCCACGGAATATATCCTTTTGCGGCCATGCTATATTGGAAAAAAGCGACATCTTTATAGTTGAAGACGCACGGCTAGACCCGCGGTTTAAGGACAATCCGTTGGTAAAAGAAATGAATATTGTTTTTTATGCAG
>CAXBDO010000352.1:0-2779 GCA_963974165.1 uncultured Aequorivita sp. | reverse complement strand
TTTTAAATACTTTTTTGTGTAAAAATTGTCGTCTGCAAATGCCTCAACGCCTAAAAAGCTCTCTAGCCAATAACGCGCATCGTAACGGTTACTGTCTACCGAAAGAATTTTATAGCCTTCCTCTTTTTTCGAATTAAAAATAAGGCAGCCTTTATCCAGTTTATTCAAATTAACCCCGTGTTGCAACATAGCTTCCAACTGATTGCCATCTTCGGCAAATTGAAGGAAATCCTGCTTTAATTCACTTTTAAAAATACCGATGGCATCCATTTTTACATTGTCCAGCTGTACATTTTCAAGGTATGCTACGTACATTTCGCCACTTTTTATATGTGGGTGCTCAGATTGGTTGTAAAGGTAGGTCGCCATTTTTCGGCTCTCTTCGTGTATGTTGTCTGGATTGTCAAAAACCTTCGTTACGCTATTAAAAAGCTCGTGGAATTCTAAATCTGCCTCGTGCGTAAATTGAAAATAATTTTCCTCCTTTTCACGGAAAGGTTTTAGGAAGAATTCTTTCAGCAATGGCGTAATTTCATCATCCATTTTATATGGTTGTGCCGAAAGAAAAATAGCTTCGTTTCTACTTTTATTACCCACTCTATGAATGGAAAGTGATGCAATGTGGGTATTGAAAAGGTTGATCATTTATTTAATTATGAATTATGAATTATGAATTATGAATTATGAATTATGAATTTTTGAATTAACTTTTACTGAACACTGAACACTGAACACTGAACACTGAACAATAATTTAATTCCAGTTTTCGTCGAAGTCGAGGTTGTCGTAATCTTCTGGGTCCAAATCAAAGTCTTCCTCAAAATCGTCTTCGTCATCAAGAGGTTCAGAAGTAAATTCCTTTTCTGGCGCTTCCTCCGGAATTTGTCCGTGGGCAAACATAAGGTTTGGGTACATAACTCCTTCTTCGGCCTCAGCAATATCGGCCAATTCAGCCATAAAGGTCCACATATTTAAAAAGTCGTATACGTAAAGCAATCGGGTGTTGTTTTCATCAACAACGTCTTCCAAATACGTTTCGTTCATTACGCGTATCCCGCCAGGCTCGTCACTAACATCGAAAAGTGAAATTTCCTCGCCTTCTTCCCAAAGCTCATTGCTTATATAAAAAGAGGCCATTTCCAGTCCGTCAAAGCCAAAAGATTGGGTAATAGCGTTGTGGAAATCTTCCAACGAAGCCGAAGCTTTTATTTCAATATCGCGGAAAACGTCTTCTTGGGTGTCGAGAATAACTCTGAAACGGTAAATCATTTTTTTAATTTTTTTTGGGTTGCAAAGTTATAAAAAAGGATGCAGTATTCAGGCCCAGTTATCGGTAATGAATTCTTTATTTTGAAAATCTGTGCAAAACAAAAGTCATTCCTGCCAATAGGAAAAATGCAGTAACTTGATGTAAAACGCCAAGTACTACTGGTACTTGCAAAATTAATGTAAATACCCCCAAAATAAATTGGGTAAATACTAAAATGAGCAAGGCATTTATACCCTTTTTTTGAAGGGTGGTTAACTCCATTTTTCGGGCGCTGTACCAAATATAAAATATTATTGCCACAACTGCATACGCCAGATAACGGTGAACGAATTGCACGCCACTCTTGCCTTCAACAAAGTTTCGCCAAAGCGGATTTTGTTCAATATAAACGGTTTCGTGTACCAGTTTGCCATCGTTCATTAGAGGCCAATGGTTATGGATCCAGCCGGCATCGAGTCCCGCAACAAATGCCCCCCAAATTATTTGAATTAGCAGGATAGCCATTCCAAAGCGTATAATATTTCGGAAGTGGGTATTAATTACTTTTTTTGCAGGATAAATTAAATCCAAAGCTACCCAATAGGTGTAAGCGAATGTAATAAAGGCCGTGGTTAGATGCATAGCTAGCCTATAATGGCTAACGCTCGGTCTGTCTATCAAACCGCTTTTTACCATGTACCAGCCTAAAAATCCTTGGAAACCACCTAAGAAAAGTAAAATTACAGCCTTTTTTATTGTTGGTTTGGAAAGCTGTTTTTTCAGAAGAAAATAGAAGAATGGTATTATAAACACAACGCCCAGCAACCTTCCCAGAAGTCTGTGTATATATTCCCAGAAATAAATATCCTTAAAGTCTTCTAAATCGAAATGATTGTGAAGTTTCTGATATTCGGGAAACTGCTTGTAGTGCTCAAACTCGGCAATCCATTCCGCTTCATTTAGGGGGGGGATAGTTCCCGATACCAGTTTGTAGCTCGAGATTGAAAGTCCGGAATGGGTAAGGCGTGTAATTCCGCCCACAACTACCATTATAAAAATTAAAAAACAGCCCGTTAGGAGCCAGTATATAACCTTTTTGTTGTCTTTATTTGCCACAGTTTCTATTTGTTAATCGATAGTTTTCCTATAAAGATCACCACGAATACACTAATTATTTTTATTTTCTGAAACGCGCGCGATAAATTGCGAGCCTACAAATTCTCTTCGCCGCGACGAAGAATGGAGGCATCTGGAACAAGCCCGATAGCCGCACCTTTTTTCAACATAAACGCTCGGGCTGCTTCGTATTCATTTGGTATTTCCCCTTCCAATATTGCTTCCTTAATTGCGTCTTTTATTATTCCTATTTCGCGGGAAGGTTTTAAATTGAAGGTTTTCATAATTTCTTCGCCCGAAACTGGGGGTTGAAAATTACGTACTTGATCGCGTTCCTCAACTTCCACTATTTTTTCGCGAACCAATTGAAAATTGGCGTGATATCTTTTGAATTTTTTCGGATTTTTGGTGGTA
>CAXBDO010000351.1:0-2806 GCA_963974165.1 uncultured Aequorivita sp. | reverse complement strand
GGAAAACTATCAGATTGTTCTGAACAGGATCCTGAAAAATGCGAAGTTTTCCTTGTGGAGGGAGATTCGGCAGGTGGAACTGCAAAACAAGGTCGCGATAGAAATTTTCAGGCTATTCTTCCGCTTCGAGGGAAAATTCTTAACGTGGAAAAAGCGATGCACCACAAGGTGTTTGAAAATGAGGAAATCCGAAATATTTATACTGCCCTCGGTGTAACCATCGGTACCGAAGAAGACAGTAAGGCTCTAAACCTTGAAAAACTCCGCTATCATAAAGTAGTAATTATGTGTGATGCGGATGTGGATGGTAGCCACATTGCAACATTAATTTTGACGTTCTTTTTCCGCTATATGCGCGAATTGGTTGAGGCTGGCTGTGTATATATTGCAACTCCACCCCTGTATTTGGTGAAAAAAGGTGCCAAAAAAGATTATGCTTGGAGCGATAAGGAACGCGACAGATTAAATGAGGAATACGGAGGTAGCGCAAGCATACAACGTTACAAGGGTCTTGGGGAAATGAACGCGGAACAACTTTGGGATACTACTATGAATCCTGAATTCCGTACCCTGCGCCAAGTTACAATAGACAACGGAACAGAGGCAGACAGAATATTCTCTATGCTTATGGGCGACGAAGTGCCGCCAAGGCGTGAGTTTATTGAGAAAAATGCAATTTACGCGAATATTGATGTATAGGTATTCGTTAAACTTAATACAAAGACCCTCACCTTTTGGTGGGGGTTTTTTAATTTCAAGCTGATTTTAAACTGAAGTGTTATGAAAAAAATATTTTTAGCATTCGCAATGCTGTCCAGCGTTTGCGCATTTTCTCAAGAAAATCTTGAAGATTTGTTGGCTGCAGGTATTGAAGATGCACAGCGTTTTTCGGAAGGGTATATAACCCCTGCCGCGGAAGCCATGCTCTATAATGCTGCAAATGGGTGGATGCAATCTGCCGAAGTAAAGGGCCCGCTTAAGTTCGAATTATCCTTGATAGGAAATGCAACTTTTATCAATGACGATAAAAAAACTTTCACCTTGAATACTGCCGATTACAATAATTTAAAGTTTCGCGATGGCAGTACTGTAAAGGAGGTTGCTACAGCCTTTGGCGAAAATAATCCAGATATTGTTGTGTATGCCGAAGTTCAAAATGGAGTTTTTACGGAAGACGTAGAATTTATTTTGCCGCAGGGTTTGGCATCCGTAAATGTAGATGTGCTGCCCACGGCCTTTTTGCAAGGACGCTTAGGGATATTTAAGGCAACGGAATTGAAACTGCGCTATTTTCCAAAAATAGATAGGGAAGATGTAAAAGTTGGGGTTTTTGGCCTAGGGCTGCAACATGAACTAACCCAGTGGTTGCCTGCAGAAAAAATCTTTCCCGTTGCAATTTCGGCAATGATAGCATATAGTAATCTAAACGCCAATTACGATTTTACAAATGACGAAATAATTGAAGGCGAAAACCAACAGTTCGACTTAAAGCAAAATGCTTGGGTTTTTCTATGGCGGCATTGGCTACCTTTCTGGAACATCAGATTTTGATGTTTTAGGCACCTATAGAGTAAAAGCCGGTATACCATTATTTGAAACTACCAATGAATTTAAAGATCCATACAGCGTACGCAACAAAGTTTCAGGTCTGCGGGGCACCATCGGTGCCAGTTTAAAACTAGGATTTTTCGGAATGCATGCTGATTACAATATTGCAGAATACAATAATGCTTCAATAGGTTTCCACTTCGGAATTTAATGGGCTAATTTTTCGGCTTTTATAACAGTTATTGGTACTTTTGTGCAACTTTTCAGCCGCTATTAATTCATTTATCATAGAAGGGCTGACATTTTAAGGAAATCAGTAATAATCAATTAAAAAATAAATAAATGAAAGTAACAGTTGTAGGAGCAGGTGCTGTAGGCGCAAGTTGTGCAGAGTACATTGCCATCAAAGATTTTGCAAGTGAAGTAGTTTTGTTGGACATTAAGGAAGGTTTTGCTGAAGGAAAGGCGATGGACCTTATGCAGACGGCTTCATTAAATGGTTTCGATACCAAAATTACTGGAGTAACAAACGATTATTCCAAAACTGCCGATAGCGATATATGCGTTATTACAAGTGGAATTCCGCGTAAGCCAGGAATGACCCGTGAGGAATTGATTGGGATTAATGCCGGAATTGTTAAAGATGTATCTTCAAATCTTGTAAAGAATTCTCCTAACACTATTATTATTGTAGTAAGTAACCCTATGGATACTATGGCCTATTTGGTTCATAAAACATCTGGTTTAGATAAAAACAAAATTATTGGAATGGGCGGCGCATTAGACAGCGCACGTTTTAAATACCGTTTGGCAGAAGCTTTGGGCGCACCAATTAGCGATGTGGACGGAATGGTAATTGGAGGCCACAGCGACACCGGTATGGTGCCTTTAACCCGCTTGGCAACCAGAAATAGTGTGCCAGTTTCCAAATTCATTTCAGAGGAAAGAATGGATCAGGTAATGGAAGATACCAAAGTTGGGGGCGCAACGCTTACAAAACTTTTGGGTACTTCAGCTTGGTACGCTCCGGGAGCAGCTGTTTCTGCATTGGTTCAAGCAATTGCTTGCGACCAAAAGAAAATGTTCCCTTGCTCTGTAATGCTTGATGGCGAATACGGTTTGAGCGATATCTGTATTGGCGCTCCAGTTATTTTGGGCCGCAACGGTATCGAAAAAATAGTAGAACTTGAATTGAACGATGCCGAAAAAGCACATATGAAGGAAAGAGCTGATGGCGTTCGCAAAACGAATGATCTTT
>CAXBDO010000350.1:0-2809 GCA_963974165.1 uncultured Aequorivita sp. | reverse complement strand
AAAATGTTCATCCGTTTTTGCGCCAAAACAATTGGATGCACCGCAACCTTATAATTGCGGGAAATTTTAATATGACCAATACCAACGAGCTTTTTGATAATCTCATAAAACTCGGAATGCACCCTAAAGAAAAAGCTGATACGGTTACGGTGATGGAAAAAATAGGTCATTTTTTAGATGATGCTGTTCGCAAGCTCTATAAAAAAGCTAAGGCGAAAGGATTGAACAAACAAGAAGCGTCTCCATATATTGCCGAAAATTTAAATGTTGCCAAAATTTTACGCCGATCGGCAGCAGATTGGGATGGGGGTTACGCAATGGCAGGTCTTTTGGGCCACGGTGATGCTTTTGTATTGCGCGACCCTGCAGGAATTCGCCCCGCATACTATTATCAGGATGATGAAGTAATTGTAGTGGCGTCGGAACGCCCTGCAATCCAAACAGTATTCAACGTTCCTTTCGAAGAAGTGAAAGAATTGGAGCCTGGAAATGCGATTATTATTGAGAAAAACGGAAAGATGAAACTTTCTGAAATTCTTCCTCCCTTGGAACGAAAATCCTGTTCATTTGAGCGTATCTATTTTTCCCGCGGAAGCGACGCCGAAATTTATCAGGAACGAAAAATGCTTGGGAAATTGGTGATGCCAAAAGTATTGAAATCTATAAACCACGATACTGAAAACTCAGTTTTCTCCTTTATACCAAATACGGCTGAAACTTCGTTCTATGGTATGCTTGAAGCTGCCCAGGACGAATTGAACAAGCAAAAAAATGAAGCTATTTTAAAGGAAAAAGATAGCCTAACTCCCGAGCGACTGCAGCAAATCCAAGCGTATAAAGTGCGAACTGAAAAAATCGCTATTAAGGACGTTAAGCTACGAACCTTTATTACGGATGATAGCAGTAGGGACGATTTAGTGGCCCACGTTTACGATGTTACTTACGGCGTTGTCAGGCCAGAAGATAACCTTGTTATAATAGACGATAGCATTGTACGCGGAACTACCCTTAAAAAGAGTATCTTAAAAATGTTGGATCGTCTGAATCCAAAACAAATCGTCGTAGTTTCCTCGGCCCCCCAGATTAGATATCCAGATTGCTACGGAATTGATATGGCGCGCTTAGAGCATTTGGTTGCATTTCAAGCTGCATTGGAGCTGCATAAAGATCGTGGCACTTATGGTATAGTTGAAGAGATTTATCATAAGTGTAAGGAGCAGGTGGCAATGGCAGATGCCTCGGTAATTAATCATGTAAAAGAACTTTATGCTCCTTTTACAGACGAGGAAATTTCTGATAAAATTGCTGAAATAATTAGCGATGAAAATATAAAAGCAAAGGTGAAACTTATTTTCCAATCTGTGGATGACTTACACATTGCTTGCCCAAAGAATCTTGGAGATTGGTATTTCACCGGTAATTATCCAACCTCGGGAGGCAACAGGGTTGTGAATAGAGCTTATATTAATTTCTATGAAGGAAATCCGGAAAGAGCTTATTAAATTTTGTAAATTTTAACAGTACCCGCACCGTTAATCGGAAACGCATCCCACTTAATCGAATTTGTTGATTAACACTGTTTTACTGCTTAAACTTAAATTATATTTGAGCTTACCAGACGACGTAAGTAGGTTAGGTCTATGGTAAGATTTGGGGCAAAAAAGGTAGGCGAAAGCCTGCCTTTTTTCATTTTCGATGGGATAGTTACTTTCATACCAATAAGAAATTGCACACTTTTTCAAATTGAATTTTTGATCAGGCGCATTAAGATTCTAATTTTACATTGTTTACCTTTCATTTGAAGAATATACTTTTACTGAAGGATGAACCTTAAATTATAGCTGTTAATATTTTAACTAAAACGGGCGTTTTTAAATATAATTTTGACACACCGTACACTTCAACGAATAAACTGACCATTCATCTAAAAGCTATTTTTTGCTTTCTGTATTATTCTATATTTGGGCATACCATTAGCATAAGTAGGTTAAGTTCATGGTAGATTTGGGGCAAAAAAAGACAAACATTTGTTTGTCTTTTTTTATGGCCCAAAGCGAACGGGGTGGCGAGTGTTCAAATCTTTCAAGCTACCACTACTCATTAACGAGCCTTTTCCCTCGATTCCAATATTGTTTGTGTTTTTTAAACCGAAGACCATTCGGCTGGCGATGTTCTAATCTTTCATCTTAACCTTTTCATTCCGAAGCCAAAACCTATCCTGCCATACTTCATATTAATTTGTTTATACCTTCATCATTCACCTCTATCTATTTTACACAAACAATTTTCATATCTATCTAAAGATCGAACCATCTAAAAATCCAATTTCAAATTCCCGCTTTCATTCTTCATCTTTCCCCAAACGAATTCACATAAAAAAATCCGGGCCCTAAACAGAGACCGGATTATCAATTAAACTTTAAAAGTTTATTTTACTTATTCTTGGCGTAATTGGCGGAAACTTCTTCCCAGTTAATTACATTCCAAAATGCGCCCACATAATCCGGACGCTTATTTTGATACTTTAAGTAATATGCGTGTTCCCACACATCCAAACCTAAGATTGGAGTGCCGCCACAGCCAACATTTGGCATTAACGGATTATCTTGATTTGGCGTAGAACAAACATCTAATTTTCCACCTTCCTGCACGCAAAGCCAAGCCCAGCCGGAACCAAATTGTGTTTTAGCGGCATCTGAAAACTTTTCCTTGAAAGCGTCAAAACTGCCAAAAGCAGAATCGATAGCCTTGGCCAAATCGCCAGAAGGCTTGCCTCCGCCGTTGGGCGACATTACTTTCCAAAAAAGAT
>CAXBDO010000349.1:0-2815 GCA_963974165.1 uncultured Aequorivita sp. | reverse complement strand
GCGATTGGTAAATCCGGATGGTTATGCCCTAGGAACGCTTTGTGTTTTCGATACAAAACCTAGAATTTTACGCGAATCTCAAAAAAAGGCCCTATCAGCCATGGCATATCAGGTTGTGAATTTATTCGAAGCCAGAAAACGTAATGATATGTTGGTTAAGGCCCAAAAAGAATTGACAGACCGCAATGAAGAGCTCAAAAATTTTGCCGGTGTAGTGTCTCACGATATGAAAATGCCCTTGGCAAATATGATTATTACCTCAGATATGCTCCGTACAAAATACGGCCAACTTTTGGATGACCAAGGCAAGGAATATTTAAATTATTTAAAACAATCTGCCTTTACTTTAAGTGAATACATTACGGGGCTATTGGAGCATTACGAAACAGACAAAACTGCTTCTTTACGCAGCGAACCCTTTGATAGCAAGGAGTTAATTGAAGAAATAATTGAGCTGTTAAACATAAATGTAGACTGCGAAATTAATCTGCCCGAAGAAAATATTGAAATGCAGGCCAATAAAGTTGCCTTGGAGCAAATATTGCTAAATTTGGTGGGTAATAGCATTAAATATAACGATAAGGAAAAAATTCGCATTAATATTCACTGCGAAGAAAAGGATGGAATGTACTATTTTGAAATTTCCGATAATGGTATGGGAATTCCAGAACATCAGTTAAACCAAATTTTTGAACTTTTTGTTACCAATGGCACTTTAGATAGAAATGGCAAAAAAGGAAATGGAATTGGCCTTTCTACCGTAAAAAAATTACTGAACAAACTTAATGGCGAAATTGAAGTGGCATCAAAGGTAGGAGAAGGAACTACATTTAAATTCAGCATAAAAAAATTGATATAAGAGATTTAAACAAAGAACCAAATTATATTCTGAGTCCTTAAAATGTAAAGGTTCATAAAAAAACAACGATTTACTATTTATGATTGCGCCCGAGTTCCCCGAAAATGAAGCAGCACGACTTGCCGAATTAAAAAAATACAATTTACTCGACACCCTTTCAGAAGATGATTTCGACAATATTACCAAACTCGTGGCCGCTATTTGTGATGTGCCCGTTGCCTTAATTACCCTCTTAGATAAGGACCGCAATTTTTTTAAATCGCATCACGGAATTGATTTTAACCAATCGCCACGAAGGGTTTCAATTTGTGGACACGCCATTCTACAGGAAGAGGAAATTTTTATAGTAGAAGATACCCGCAAAGACGAGCGGTTTATGGACAACCCAATGGTTGTAGATGCCAATGCAATATTTTATGCAGGGGTGCCATTAATAAACCAAAACAACTTCAAGTTGGGCACCTTGTGCGTTTTTGACTATAAACCCAGACAATTAACCGAAATACAGACTACTTCCTTAAAATCTTTAGCCAAACAGGTTATCAACCTAATTGAGCTGCGGAAGAAAAACTCCCTTTTGGTTGAATACCAAAAAGAACTACAGTATAGAAATGATCGGCTTGCAAGTTTTGCCAACGTAGTTTCCCACGATTTAAAATCGCCCTTAGCGAATATTATTTCGCTCACCAGATTACTTAATGAAGAAAACAGTGAAAGTTTTTCGGCAGATTCAAAAATGTATCTTAATTATATTGAAGAATCTTCCTTAACGCTGAAAAATTACATAAACGGAATTTTAAAATTCTACAAGGCTGATGAATTATTGGTTGCCCAAAAAGAAGATGTTGCATTGGCCAACTTCTTTGAAGAAATGCAGGAAATGTTGATTTCGGATGACACGGTTTTTGAATTTCCGAAGAAAGGCATTCTTAAAGATGTAAACAGAAGCGCCCTTACCCAAATATTCCTAAACCTTATAGACAATGGTCTAAAATATAATTTAACCGAAAAACGCTATATTTTAATTAAATATTTTGATGAGCCGGAATATCATAAATTCTGCATTAAAGACAATGGAATGGGAATAGATTTGGGTGTTCAGGAAGAAATATTCAATCTTTTTAAAACCCACGGGGTAAAAGACCGTAACGGAAACCAAGGAACCGGAATTGGCTTGGCTACCGTTAAAAGCTTGGTTTCAAAGCTTGGCGGCACCATAACCCTGGACTCTGTTCTCGGAAAAGGAAGTACCTTCACCTTTACCGTTCAGAAATAGCTGTAATTACATTCCGTTTTTTATCTTTGGGCAATATTTAAAAGGAATGCAGTTTAAAAACCCCGAAATTCTTTACGCCCTCTTCCTGCTGCTTATCCCCATATTTATTCATCTTTTTCAACTTCGTCGATTTCAAAAGGTAGATTTTACCAATATTGCTTTTCTAAAAAAGGTAACCATACAAACGCGTAAAAGTTCTCAGCTTAAAAAATGGCTTACACTTTTAACACGGCTATTGGCGCTGGCCTGTATCATCATAGCCTTTGCACAACCTTTTACGACTTCAAAACACGCAGCAACCACACAAAAGGAAACGGTTGTTTATATAGACAATTCGTTCAGTATGCAGGCTAAAGGCGCAAAAGGTCCGCTATTGGAGCGCGCTCTGCAGGATTTGTTCGAAAAAATTGGCGGTACAGAAAAAATTAGCTGGTTTACAAATAATACAGAAAGAAAAAATGCTTCGGCCCAAGATTTTAAAGGAGAAGTTTTAAAAGTTCCCTATTCCCAAAACCAGCTTTCCCCAAACCAAGTATTACTAAAAGCCAACCAATTATTTTCAAATGAAAAAGGGGTTGTAAAACGGTTGGTGTATTTGTCCGATTTTCAACAGCAGGAAGCCCTTCCTCCTATTCCTGAAGATTTAATAATAGATGCTGTTCAATTAAAGCCCGTAAAAG
>CAXBDO010000348.1:0-2818 GCA_963974165.1 uncultured Aequorivita sp. | reverse complement strand
GCGGGTTGGAGCGACGACAATGCCGATATTACTGCCCAGGTAAAAAGCTATCCTCCCAACGATTTTGGCCTGTACGATATGGCAGGAAATGTGGCTGAATGGGTTGCAGACGTTTACAGACCAATTGTTGAGGATAATTTTAACGACTTCAATTATTATCGCGGAAATGTATACACCAAGGATTCCAGAAACGAGGACGGCAGCTTTAATGTTGTTACCGCAACCTCAATTATTTATGACACCCTGCCTACTGGAAAATTGATTCCGCGCCAACTTCCGGGTGAGCTCGTACAAATTCCCGTAGATGAAGCGGAAACGTACCTGCGTACAAATTTCGACACCAGCGACCATAGAAATTATCTTGATGGCGATACGCGTTCAAAAAGGGCGGTGGCACAAAATACTGCAGATGCCAAACCTATGTACAACGCGCCGGTTCAGCAGGCAAAAGTAGACAGTTCCGGAAAAGTTGTACGCCAGTACGATAAAAGTTCGAATAGAACATCCTTAATTAGCGATGAGGTACGTGTATATAAAGGTGGCTCCTGGCGCGACCGTGAATATTGGTTAGACCCCGCACAAAGGCGTTATTTGTCCCAATATATGGCTACAGATTTTATAGGCTTTAGATGCGCCATGTCTAGAGTTGGTGCCAAAACGATTGCAAAGAAAAAACCCCGCCATTAAAAAGAAAGGGTAGTTTACATTCCATTAAAAATATTTGTTTTAAAAACCTCTTTTACTATCTTCACATTCCAAATAAAAGAAATGATTTCAACAACCATAAAGAACCGCCGCGCGGTTTTCCCTGCCCAATACAACAATCAACCCATTACAAAGGAAGAAATATCCAATATACTGGAAGCTGCCAATTGGGCGCCTACGCATAAAAGAACCGAGCCATGGCGATTTAAAGTTTACCACGGTATTTCCCAAGTTGCATTGGGAAAATTTATGGCCGAAACCTATAAGGAAACCACCGAGAATTTTTCAGAATTTACCTATAGCAAGTTTATGGACAATCCCGTAAAGGCAGGATGTGTTATTGCAGTATGTATGCAACGCGACCCAAAAGCAAGCTTGCCCGAATGGGAAGAAATTGCCTCAACAGCAATGGCCGTGCAAAATATGTGGCTTGCCGCCCACGAAATGGGTATTGGCGCTTATTGGGCCTCCCCGGGAATTATAAAATATATGGACAAGTTTTTACAGATGGAAGAAGGCGAACAGTGCTTTGGCTTTTTCTATCTTGGAAAATATGACGGCGAGCTTGCGGAAGGAACACGAAAGACTTCCATAGAGGAAAAAACCATCTGGATGTAAGGTGTAAAATTCACCAAAACGCTTAAAAAAACCTTCCCAATTTTTAAATTGTGGAAGGTTTTTTATTTTGGCTTATTATAAAAGTAAGCGCAAGTTTATTGACATTGCGGTTGGTCTTTCAATTATATCCTTTATGTTTCAGTAAATTTGTACTTTTCAAGTTGAATTTTTTCTGAAATGACACAACGACTGATTTTTGTTTTCCTTTTAATCCTGGCAACCTCCTGCCAGTTTTTTGAGACCGAAAAAGTTACTTCGGAAAAAATATTCCAGGAAGAAATTGAAGCTATAGATTGGAAGGAAGTAGACCGTTATCCATCTTTTTCAAACTGCGAAAATACCTTGGAAAAACCGGAGCAAAAGGAGTGTTTTATAAGTACAATTAGTACCCACCTTTACAAATCTATCAATCACGAAGATATAGTGGCGGTACGCGAAGTGTATGATACGGTGAAAATAAATTTTGAAATAAGCAGCAACGGCCAACTTCAAATACTGGAAATAAGGATGGATACGCTTTTAAAGAAAGAATTTCCCCGTTTAGAAAATTGGATAAAACAAAGCATCGATTCCCTTCAGCCTATTGCCCCGGCCTATAAACGCGGTGTGCCAGTAAAAACACAATTTACGCTTCCGGTAATAATAAAAACGAATTGATTACAGATTGAATTTATAGCCCAAGGTGAAATCTACCGCAAATTCATCGTTACTTTCTACATTCAATCCCGCAATGTCGTTGTAGCTAAAAGTGATATACCCATTGCCCACTTTATAATCCATCCCCAATCCGAAGGTAAAGGGTGAACCGAAATCGGTTCCCGAACTTTTTTCGGTAACAAGTACTGGCGGATCGCTTTCCAACACATACATTACTTCAACTTGGGAATAGGTAAGGGCCGCAAATTTACAGTTTACAAAAGCATCAAATTTTGAAGACTTTACAAATTTGAATCGGTAATTAAGCGAAAGTTGTGAGGCAGCGTACGCATACTCTTCACTTTCAAAAGTTTGCTTAAAACGCAGCACCATAGCGTGCCGCTTTAATTTAACGGCATCAATAATTTCGAAATCAATTCCTGCCACCGCTTGCATTGCATTGGTTGCATTGCCGGTGTATACACTATTGCTTACTCCCGCGAAAGCACCCAATCTAAACTGTAGGTCTATTGCGTTTTCTTCTTCCCGAAAATCAGGGTTTTTCATTTTGTTGTACTCCACAAAAAAGGCGTGCAGACTCGGCAGGGTTAATTTCACCTTTTCAATTGAAATAGCTTCATCGCTAGTTTGTAATTTCAGCGTAGTCTTGTACTCTTCCTGATATTTGCCGTTTTGTTTGGTGTTTTTTAGGGCTACAATTTCTTCCCCCTTTTTCGAAAAATATAGATATTCTGCGTCTTCAGTAGTCCAAAGTAGTGTCAACGCACCTTCTACCTCTGTTTTTAAGGTGAAGGTTTTGCCCTCTATGGTATATTGTTGTTGGGCCTTTAGCGTACTG
>CAXBDO010000347.1:0-2819 GCA_963974165.1 uncultured Aequorivita sp. | reverse complement strand
AAATAATAGGCTTCAAGGACGATAAATTTACCGAACCCATTGGCGACGGTGAATTTACATCGCTTTTAAATCCGGAAAAATATACATTCCGCTACAAAATAGAATATACCGAAGCCCAAGGCCAAGGTACCAGTGCTACCCAACCAAAATATTTACGTTCAGTCCCTGAAGATTTAGATCTGCAATTTCTTTTTGACCGTACTGGAATTATTAAAGGGCACAACGATAAAATAGGCGATGGCATAGTTGAAGATATTGAAAAATTCAAAAAACTGGTTTTTGATTACAATGGCGATGAACACAAACCAAACTATTTATTAATTGGGTGGGGCACCCTTCTTTTTAAGGGGATTTTAGCCGAAATGTCTATAGAATATAAACTTTTTTCTGCCGAAGGCGTGCCGCTGCGGGCCGTTGTTGCTGCAAGATTTAAGGGAGTTGTGGAAGACAGTTTAAGGGTTGCGAGAGAAAATAACAATTCGCCAGATTTAACCCATGTGCGAATGGTAAAACAAGGAGATACCCTTCCGCTAATGACCTTTCGAATATATGGCGATTCAAAATACTATCTGCAAGTAGCCGCAGCAAATAGACTTCCGCATTTCAGAAGATTACAGCCCGGACAACAGATTATATTTCCACCGATTGAGAAAATTTCTTAAAAATGAATAACAGTAGAACTATAAATACCGCACGCAGTACCGATTTGGTGACCTTCAAAATATTGATTGAGGGCACCGAACTTTCTGCTGTGCACCACGTAAAAAATATAACTGTAGAAAAAGAAATAAATCGAATTCCCTTCGCGCAAATTGTGTTTGTTGATGGCGAGGCTGCATCGCAGGATTTCACGTTGAGCAACAAGGATCTTTTAATTCCGGGGAAGGAAATTGAACTAAAAGCAGGCTATCACAATGACGATGAAACCATTTTTAAAGGAATCATTATTAAGCATAGTATAAAAATTAGGGAGAACAATTCCGTCCTAATTGTAGAATGTAGAGATGAGGCCGTTAAACTAACTATTGGGCGCAAAAGCAACTTTTATTACGATAGCAAGGATAGCGATATAATTGAAGAAATTATTGGGAAATATAATTTAGAAAGCGAAGTAACAGCTACTGCTTTCACCAATAAGGAAATGGTGCAGTATCGCGCTTCAGACTGGGATTTTATGATTTCCAGAGCCCAATTTAATGGGCTATTCTGTACGGTAGACGACGGTAAGATAACCATTGCGGAACCCAATCTTTCACAAGAGGAAACTGAAACCGTTGCCTTTGGTGCAACTTTAATAGATTTTGATGCCGAGATGGACGCCCGCAACCAATTCAATTCGATTACTGCCTATGGTTGGAATCTTTCTGATCAGGAAATTGTTGAGGCAGAGGCCACAGATCCGGGTCTTACTCTAAATGGTAATATTTCGGTTTCAGAACTGGCAGATGTAATAGATCTTGAAAATTTGGAATTAAAGCACGGTAGTTACAACGCTACGCAGCTGCAACAATGGGGCGATTCAAAAAGTTTGTTTCAGCAACTTTCAAAAACTCGCGGAAGGGTAAAATTTCAAGGAATTCCGACTGTAAAACCGGGAACATTGCTAAAACTTGAAGGCGTGGGCGATCGTTTTAATGGAAAAGTATTTATTAGCGCAGTGCGCCACCAACTTGCAGATGGCAATTGGACTATTGATGCCGAATTTGGAATGAACCCGGATTGGTTTAGTGAAACCTATGATATTTCTGAACTGCCTGCCGCTGCTATAATTCCGGCAGTTAGTGGATTGCAAATAGGAATTGTAACCCAATTGGAATCTGATCCCGATGGCGAGAATAGAATCTTGGTGAAAATCCCCATAATAGATAATGACGAACAGGGTATTTGGACACGAATAGCAACTTTGTATGCCGGGAATAACAGGGGCTCCTTCTTCCTTCCTGAAATTGGCGATGAGGTAATTGTAGGTTTCCTTAACGACGACCCCAACCACGGCGTAATTCTGGGAATGTTACACAGCAGTGCTAATCCCGCTCCAATAGACGCTGCAGACGATAATCATGAAAAAGGATTTGTTACCCGAAGCAACATGAAATTAATTTTCAATGACGATAAAAAATCGATAACCATAGAAACTCCCGGCGGTAAAAAAGTAATAATAGACGAAGATGCCGGTCTAATAAAAATTGAAGACGACCACAGCAATACAATTACGATGGACAGTAGCGGAATTGCAATTGAAAGCGGAAGTGATTTAAGTATAAAAGCTGCAGGCGATTGTAATATTGATGCTACAAACGTAAAAATTAAAGCAAATGCCGAATTTAAAGCAGAAGGTAGCGCAGGAGTCGAAGTTTCTACCAGTGCAATAGCTGTAATAAAAGGCTCCTTAGTACAGATAAATTAGTAAAGGTAGAATTATAAAGAACCAACATTAAACACTTAAACAATGCCACCAGCAGCCCGAATAAACGATATGCATGTTTGTCCGATGACAAACCCAAATGGAAGCCCACACGTGGGTGGTCCAATAATGCCTCCAGGAGAACCTACTGTTCTTATTGGAGGTATGCCCGCGGCTCGGGTTGGCGATATGGTTACCTGTGCTGGACCCGACTCCATAATTATGGGTTCAACATCTGTTTTAATTGGTGGAGTGCCCGCTGCACGCTTAGGAGATAGCACCGCACACGGTGGCAGTATTGTTCTCGGAGATTTTACAGTACTGATTGGAGGTTAAACCGAATAATAATTCCATTGTAGCCTTAACAACTGATGGAAATAATCCAGCAGCGTTATCATGGACTACTGCTAGCAGT
>CAXBDO010000346.1:0-2824 GCA_963974165.1 uncultured Aequorivita sp. | reverse complement strand
CAAGCGTTACAGGTGGTACAAGCCCAAAGTTCTTCGCGGGTTATATAATCGTCCAGCAACTGTTTTCCGTCTGGTTTAAACTCGCCATTTTTATTGATGTTATCTCCAATCTCCTCCAAACGGTCCCGGGTGTCCATCATTATTTTTCGCGGAGAAAGTTTTTTTCCTGTTCTGTTTGCCGGACATTCATCTGTACAGCGCCCACACTCGGTGCAAGTATATGCGTTAAGAAGTTGAATCCGGTTTAAATCAAATTTTTGAATTTTCCTTTGGGAACCACCTTTCCGAAGTAAACATTTGGAAACGCCAACATAATATGAAGGTGTTTCGAAAAATATAAATAATTAAGAAAAACCAATATTCCCAAAATATGAAGCCACCAAGCCGTGCGCTCAATAATATGAAGTGTGGCTTCTGGAACAGCACTAAACCAATTGGCAATGTAACCCGAAACCAGGTTGCCGTTGTTCATTTGCTGAAAAGGAACATCGGTAGCATTCATTATTAGGAAAAGGCCCATTAAAACCATTTCAAAATAAAGAATAATGTTTCCGTCATTTTTTGGCCAACCTTTCATTTCGGGTTTCCAGAAACGCTGCAGTTTTAGGGCATTTCGGCGTAACCAAAAAATGATTACCGAAACAAAAACCAATAACGCCAGTATTTCAAAAGAGCCAATTAAAAAGCCGTAAAAACCTCCCAAGGAAGAAAATATTCTGTGTGTGCCGAAAATTCCATCAATAATAATTTCAAGAACTTCAATGTTAATAATGATGAAACCAAGATATACAGTAATGTGAAGCAAGCCAGAAACAGGCCGCTTTACCATTTTTGATTGGCCTAATGCAATGCGAATTACATTGCCCCATCTTTCTGCACTATGGTCTGAGGCATCAACTTTATGGCCCAGTTTTATGTTGCGTATAATCTTGCGGATGTTAATGGTAAAAAAACCAATACCTGCCACAAGAGCTATTAAAAATAGAATATTAGGAATGTATTGCATGATGGTTTATTCGTCTGGATTGGCTGGCGGTTCGTATTCTTTATTCTTTTTCCCAAATACTGAAATATGTACATAGCGTTTTGGGTTCAATTTTAGGTCCTGAAGCAACTGTTCAAGCTGTTTTGAGGCACCTTCTAAATTGTTGTAAAGTTGGTCGTCTTTTAAAAGTTTGCCCATAGAGCCGTTGCCGTTTTCGACCCCGCTCACAATTTTATCCATTTTATCTACCACACTTTGAAGGTCTGTAACAAGTTTACCTGTTTCCAACTGCGATAACGAATCTGTCAGCTTAGAGAGATTATTTGCCGTTTTGTCTAAATTGGTAAAGGTATTATCCAATTTGCCCGTGTTGTTGGAAAGGATGTGGTTTAAATTTTGTGAAACCCCCGCGAAGGAATTCAGCGTGGTGTTTAAATTCGCGATGGCTTGTTGTAAATTTTGTCTAGTTTCTTGATCTACTATAGCGTTGATGCTTAATAATAATGTATCTACCGTCGCCAAAGTATTATTTACCTTTTTCTCTAAGGGTCCTAAAGCTTTTGTTACCGCAGTAAGCATTCCGTCTTCCACATCGCCGCGCAGGGTGTCGCCGCTCTTTGCTATATATGCATCATATTGAGGGAAAATTCCTAAAGCCTTTCCACCTATAAGGCCGGTGCTATAAATTCTAACTATACTGTTTTTGGAAAAATCGAAATCCTCTTCCACAGTAAACTTAACAACCAAGCCTCCTTTGGTATTGGCAAAAGTTATATTTTGCACTTTACCAACGGTAAGTCCATTTATGGTTACTGGGGCTGCTTGGGCTAAGCCTTCAACATTGTCGTATTTTACATAAAATTCGCGGCTTTTATCGAGCAAATTAGTGCCCTTTAAAAAACTGTAACCAAAGATTAACAGCAATATAGCCCCTATTGCTAGGATTCCGGTTTTAACTTCTCTCGATAGTCTCAAGTGTATAATTTTAGATGGTGAACAAATTTAAGTGATAAATATAAAGAATGCACGCTAATTGGCTTTCGATTTTAACACTTCCGGTAGATTAACTTTTTTCCCTTTTTTAAAAGCCACAATGTAGGCAGAAGGGTATCCCTTTTGTTGCACGAAGGTTTTCATAACCTGAATTTTGTTATAGTCTGAAGTATCGCCGTAATAATATTTGTAAAGGCCGTCTTCCTTTTCGCGGGTAACTGATTGAAGGCCTTTAAAGTTGGAAGGCTTCGGTTCCAGTTTTTTACTGCTGGCGGCTAATTGCACTTTAAAAACTACCCCATCATAAATATCTTCCTTGGTTGTTTCAATGGTTTTTTCAACCTGAATCTGTTCTATTTGCGGGTCGCGGATCTTTTCCGTAGAAATTGACAGACTGCTTATATATGCCTTAATGGCGTTCCCAATTTCCCTAGACATTTCGGCCTGGCCCTTGGCCGAATTTAAATAGGCGCCTTCACTTTTATTGGTAAGAAATCCGGTTTCAATTAATACGCTGGGCATATAAGTATTGTGAAGAACCCAAAAACCTGCTTGTTTTACACTTCGGTCCTTTCGTTTAAGGTTATTGATAACGTTGTTTTGAACCAAACTGGCCAATAATATACTTTGGTCAAGATATTCCTCTTGCATTAACACCATCCCAATTAACGATTCGGGCGCGTTCGGGTCGAATCCGCCGTATTTTTCCTGATAGTTTTCCTCTAAGTAAATTACCTCATTTTCCTTTTTTGCCACCTCGAAGTTGGCCTGGCTCTTATGAAGTCCCAAAACAAAGGTCTCTGCCCCTTCCGCATCAGAATGGTGGGCGTTGCAGTGCACAGACAC
>CAXBDO010000345.1:0-2829 GCA_963974165.1 uncultured Aequorivita sp. | reverse complement strand
GGCTCATTAACAAAGAAGGTAACTCAGTTTGGATTTATACCCAAGGCAAAGTTACCGAACGCGACGAAGCCGGCAATCCAATTTTGGTGGTAGGCACCAATCAAGATATTACCGAAAAGAAAAAAGACCAATTAAAACTTAAAAGGTTTAAGGATATATCTGACATTGCCAGTAATGTTGCCCAGACAGGTTATTGGGAAATAGATTATGCTACCAATAAAATTTATTGGAGCCCAATGATTAAGACGATTTATGGCCTTAAGAGAGATATTTCGGTCAATGCCGATAACTTTCTGGAATATTTTGCACAAGGCTCGAATCGTGATACTATTGAAAAAGCTATTTCAGATGCAATCGAGAATAAAAAGCACTTTGATCTTGAGGTACAAATTAATGCCGATGACAACGCATTAAAATGGGTAAGAATTATTGGGTTAACCGATTTCAAAAATTCTAAATGCATTCGGCTTTACGGACTGGTTCAGGATATCGATGTTCTTAAAAAGAGCAGAGTTCAGACCGCAATTCAGGAAAAACAATTTAGACAAACTTTTGAAAATGCCCCAATTGGCATGGCCTTGGTTGGGCTTGACGGTAAATGGCTGCGGGTTAATGAAATGTTGTGTTCGCTGCTGGGTTATTCAAAAGAGGAATTTTATAAACTAACCTTTGGCGATATTACCCATCCCGATGATTTAGATAAAGACCTCCAATTGCTCGACGAACTCGTAAACGACAAGCGCATTAATTATGAAATGGAAAAGCGATATTTCTGTAAAAACGGAGATATAGTTTGGGCTATTCTTTCTGTGTCGCTAGTTCGCAATGATAATGGTACTCCCCTTCACTTTGTTTCCCAAATACAGGATATCAGCGAGAATAAATATTTGGTGGAAGAAATGCAGGACCAAAATAACAGGCTCAAAAATTTTGCATACATAGTTTCGCATAACCTTAGGTCGCATACCGGTAACATTGCTATGCTGCTTAACCTTATGGCTTCAGACAATTTGGGGAGCGAACAGGATGAATATTTTACACATGTTCTAGCAGCTTCCCAAAACCTTACAGATACCGTACACCACCTTAATGAAGTGGTAGTAATAAATACTAAAATTTATGATAATCTAGAGCCGCTGAATTTATATCAATATGTAATTAATGCAGTTTCAAACATTCAGGCGTTGGTTTCCAAAACCAAGAGTATTATTGAAAATAAGGTTTCTCCAGAAATAGTAGTTGCCGGTGTGCCAGCATATTTAGAAAGTATTTTGCTAAATTTCCTTACCAACGCCATTAAATACCGATCACCAGACCGCACTCCTAAAATTGAAATTTCAGCAGAAATCAACAACAATTTTATCGTGCTAAAAATAAAGGATAATGGCCTTGGTATTAATCTGGAACGTGACGGCAAAAAACTATTCGGAATGTACAAAACCTTTCATAAAAACGAGGATTCACGAGGTATCGGCTTATTTATAACCAAAAATCAAGTTGAAGCGCTCGGTGGAAAAATTGAAGTAAAAAGTGAAATCAACGAAGGTACCGAATTTAGCATATTCCTTAAAAAATCAAAAGTGATGGATTCCGTATTTAAAAAATAAGAAAAAAAATTAGTAGTATGGCAAAAATAAATCTTGCTTGTATTATCGATGACGACCCAATTTTCATCTTCGGCACTAAAAAAATTATGCAACTGTCAGACATTTGTGATAGCTTTATGATATTCCACAACGGGAAAGAAGCATTGACCAAGCTAAAAGCCATTGTAAAAGGCGGTGAAGAACTGCCAGAGATTATTTTGCTAGATCTAAATATGCCCATAATGGATGGATGGCAGTTTTTAGAAGCATTTGTAGAAATACCTACACTTAAAACAATTCACATATATATTGTAAGCTCCTCCGTAGATCCAGAAGACATTAAAAGGTCGAAACAATTTAAAAATGTAAATAATTACATTATTAAACCTATAGCCGTAGAAAAAATACGGGAGATATTTAAAGATTTATAACTGGCCCGATTTAAATTAAGCCAATCATATTCTCAATGTTTCGTTTAAATGCTAAAAACGTTCTATTTTTGCGCCTATGGCGAAAAAGAACATTAAAGTGGTTTTAGAGAATCTAACGGTAATAGATGCCGGCGCAAAAGGCAAGGCAGTCGCAAAAGCGGATGATGGCAGGGTAGTATTTATAAACAATGCGGTTCCGGGTGATGTGGTAGATGTACAAACGCATAAAAAACGCAAGGCTTATTTTGAAGGTTCCGCAATCTCATTTTCCAAATTATCCGATAAAAGAACAGAACCCGTTTGCCCGCACTTTGGCACCTGCGGAGGCTGTAAATGGCAAAATATGGGCTACGAGCACCAATTGTTTTATAAGCAAAAGGAAGTAGATCAAAATTTAAGGCGTATCGGCAAAATTGAATTACCACCAATTCAACCTATCCTAGGCTCCGAAAAGCAATATTTTTACCGCAACAAAATGGAGTTTTCATTCAGCGACAGCAAATGGCTCACTCTGGAACAAATTAAAAGCGATGAGATTATTGAAAAACGCAATGCCCTGGGCTTCCATATTCCCGGTATGTGGGATAAGATTTTAGACCTAGATATTTGTTATTTACAGGCAGACCCCAGCAATGCAATCCGCGATTTTGTAAAAGCTAAAGCTGAAAAATTAGATCTTTCTTTCTTCAACACAAGAAAGCAGGAAGGATTTTTACGCACTTTAATGATCCGTACTTCGTCAACTGGCGAAACTATGGTTCTTTTGCAGTTTTTTCACGAAGATGAAAAAAACAGAAAACTGAATTCCTGAA
>CAXBDO010000344.1:0-2841 GCA_963974165.1 uncultured Aequorivita sp. | reverse complement strand
CAATAAAAAAGCGTTTTGTTATTTCATAACACCAGATTTTTCTGCAATGACCGATGAGGCTCGTAAACGTATTACGGCCTTGGAACAATTTTCTGAATTGGGAAGCGGTATCAACATAGCCATGAAAGATTTGGAAATACGTGGAGCCGGCGATTTGTTGGGGGGTGAGCAAAGCGGGTTCATAAATGAAATTGGTTTTGAAACCTATCAAAAAATCCTTTCAGAAGCCATTGATGAATTGAAGGAAAAGGAGTTTAAAAACCTGTATGAAGAAACCGAAGGACCAAAGAAAAACTTTGTAAAGGAAACAACAATCGATACCGATTTTGAACTTCTGTTCCCAGATGATTATGTAAATAATATTACGGAACGATTAAATCTTTACACTCAATTAAACCAGCTTAAAAGCGAAACCGAACTCCAGAAATTTGAAAAAGAACTGCGCGATAGATTTGGAGAACTGCCCAAACAAGCAGATGATTTGTTAAACAGCGTTCGTATTAAATGGCTTGCAATTTCTATGGGGTTGGAACGATTAATTATGAAGCAGAAAAAAATGGTTGGGTATTTTGTGGCCGACCAACAAAGTGCTTTTTACCAAAGTACCTCATTTACAAAAGTGCTTCAATATGTTCAAAGCCATCCGCAGCGAGTTACAATGAAAGAAAAACAAACCCGCAACGGCTTGCGACTGATTCTAACTTTTGAAGGAATTTCTTCGGTAGATAAAGCGCTAAAGGCTTTGGAACCGTTTTCAGATTAAAAAGCATATCATTTTTGTATATTTGAATATGTCTTCATCGCACAACTTTACAATTGAACAACTTGCCGAAGCATTTCAGGAATTAAGTTTCCCCGAAAGAGCTAAACTTGCCGCACTCTTGCCTGAAAATTGGTTTGAAAATTCAAATGAATTATCTAATCCTCAAAAACAGGCATTAGATCTTGCTTTAGATAAAGAAAATAACGGAAGGGCTCTATTTCATACATGGGATGAGGTTGAAAATTATGTGATTAATAGACCGAATGAGTAGCTATCAAGTTTTGATAGAGGATGACGCCAAATTAGACATAGCCGAAAGTTATGACTGGTATTTAAAAATTTCTCGAAAAGTCAGTGGATCTTTCCTATTTCAATTAAAAAAAACCTTAGACTATATTGCCCAAAACCCCTTTTTGTTTCAGGTAGTTTACAAAGATTTTAGGCAGGTTCCGATTAAAAAATTTCCATTTGTAATTATTTATAGAGTTGAAAAACAAATTGTAAAAATCTATAGAATATTCCCCACCAATATGGACCCGATGGGGAAATTTAGAATCATCAGGTAAAAGGGTAAATCTCACTAAATAGCCGAATGTCGGGCAAATGTCGGGTGAAATTCCCTTGAAAATATTGCACTATATTTACTGCCATCGTACTATTGCTTCATAAAAGTACCAATCATGAAACAACCCGAACTTGGCTTAAGAATTCTAGAACTTCGAAAGCAAAAAGGCTTTACACAGGAAGAACTTGTAGCGCAATGCAATATAAATGTACGCACCATTCAGCGAATTGAAGCAGGGGAAGTAACCCCCAGAAGTTTTACCCTAAAAACAATTTTAAATGCGTTGGGTGAAGATTTGGAACAATTGAATGATTCAGAAACTGCAAGGCCTACTTTCAATTTTAAAGAATTCAAATTCTCCCTTATTTATATAAAATTGGGGTGGATTTGCGGTCTCATTTATTTCCTTTCAGGATTTGTGGAATTCGCTATAGATTACGCCCGATTTTATGAAGATGAATTGATAGTTTCCAATGGTGTTTACATCAGCATAAAATTCATCGTAATGATTTCCTTTATCTATTTTTTATGGGGATTTGTGTTGAGCGGGAAAATTTTCGATAATTATTTACTTAAAATTGGGGCTTTCTTTTTAATAGGAACTACTGTTTTATTCTACAGTTACGATATGGTTTCGCTAGATTTTGAACCCCTTTATATTGAATACGTTATTGTAGCCCAATCAATTTTCTATGGAATAGGAAGTGTAATTTTTGGTCTTGCCTTAATGCGATTGAAAGGTCATTTGGGCAAAATTCCAGAAATTGCAGGGGGACTGGAAATTGTAAGCGGTATTTTATTATCGCTCGTTTTTCTGGCTTCGCTTGGGCTAGTTTTTTTAATTCCGGCAGTTATCCTGCAAATAATCCTTCTTTATAAAATTGAGGAATTAATAAGAAAAGAAACAAAGGAGTAATTACTACAATTCCTAATCAAATAACGGCGAAGACAAATACCGATCGCCCCTGTCGCAAATTACGGCTACAATTACGCCGCTGTCTATAGTTGCAGCCAACTTCAAGGCCGCGGCAACACTACCGCCGCTACTCATTCCTGCAAAAACACCTTCATCTTCTGCCAGACGTTTGGTCATGAGGGTGGCCTCTTCTTCGCTAACTTCAATAACTTGGTCTACTTTTTTTGGATTGAAAATTTTGGGCAAATAGGCTTTGGGCCATTTTCTAATCCCCGGTATTTTCGCGCCATCTGTAGGTTGTGCCCCAACAATTTGAATTTCATTGTTCTTTTCTTTTAAAAAAGTGGAAGTGCCCATAATGGTGCCGGTGGTGCCCATTGCGGAAACCAAATGAGTTATTTTTCCCTCTGTATCTCTCCAGATTTCGGGACCAGTGGTTTTATAATGCGCCCTCCAATTATCGTCGTTTGCAAATTGGTTAAATGAATAGTAGCCATCTTCCGCTACTTTTTTCTCCGCATAATCTCTCGCGCCTTCTATTCCAATATCGACAGAAGTTAAGGTTACTTTAGCGCCATACGCCCGCATGGTTTGGAT
>CAXBDO010000343.1:0-2846 GCA_963974165.1 uncultured Aequorivita sp. | reverse complement strand
GGAAAATTTTGAAAAACGGTTTCATTTACCACTTTAATTGAAGCAATAGGGTTAAAACAGATATAGCTAAAACTATTGTGGTTGGCGTGGTAGTCGCTACTTTCCAATAATAAACTATTGGGAAATTTATCGCGCAGCCGTAAATACGCCGAAACGGGCGTAAGTGTATCTGCCAAAAGTTTTTTGGAGTAGGTTTTTAAGGAATATTTTTTGCCGTCTGATTTCATTTTCAATTAGCGATTTTATTTAAAGAGTGTCTCTTTTCGGTTAAAGCCAAAAAAAAAGGCTTGTCGTGATAGACAAGCCTTTTTGTATATGTTATATACTATAGGTGTTCCGCTCACGAGGTTTTTCGTAAGTTATTCCACCACCAAGTATTTGTTGTAAATGTGTTCATAGTTTGAAGCTTCAAAGATAGAAAGGTTTTTATTTAAAAAGGATATTCTCATAATAATTTTTTAATTTTTGTTTCCCCTCGCTTTGATTTCTTATTTTTGTTTAAAAATTTATACTATGGCAGATTTAACGCAACAACAGTGGAGTGAACAACTCGAGAAAGATGATAATGCCGTTATTTTAGACGTGCGTACCGATGCAGAATTTGAGGAAGGATATATTCCCGGTGCAGAACAGATTGATATTTTTAATGGCGCCGAATTTCTTAGACGCGCAAAAGAATTAGATCCGGAAAAAAATTATTACGTGTATTGCCGTTCGGGAGGTAGAAGCAGCCAAGCTTGTATGTTGCTTAATTCCGTTGGCGTAAATAATACTTATAATTTAAAGGGCGGAATTTCGGAATGGCAAGGCGAAATAGCTGAATAAACATTTTTATATGAAAAAATTATTTTTTGTTTTTGGTCTTACCATGCTTCTATTTATGGGTTGCAAGGAAAACAGTACGGCCCAGGAAATTAAGGTTATAGCTCCAGAAGAAGTCTACAACGCAGTCCATAATTCTGAAAAACTTCAGCTTATTGATGTACGTACCAAAGAGGAATTTGGCGAAGACCACCTTAAAACAGCACAAAACATTTGTGTAACCGACGATGATTTTAAGGAAAAAGTTGCAAAATTAGATAAGGACCAACCTGTTTATCTTTACTGCCGAAGTGGAAAAAGAAGTAACCAAGCCGCGCAGATTATGAAGGAAATGGGCTTTAAGGAAATCTACGATATGGATGGTGGTTTTTTAAAGTGGGATAGCCAAGGGCTACAGGATAAAGAATAATTTCCAAAGCTTTCCTAAATTTTTTAACGCATAAGTTCTATCTGAGTTAAACTCACGCTAAAATGCTGTTTACAGCATTTTTTTGTTTCCATTTTATTTACCTTCAATTCAATAAATGATAAATAATGGATGCGCGAGAAGATAATATTGAAGAACAAATGCGAAGGCTGGTAGCACTTAGCTGCAAGTTTAATGAATTTCCCAATCTTGAATTCCAGAAGTTTCACCGGGCGTTGTTTAAATTTTATTTTAACGCAGTTCAGGTGCAAATAGATTACGAGCAAAAGGTTATTGCCATTAATAATTCCAAACCTTTAACCACAGACCCAATACGGCTTTTTGATTTAAAGGAAGCTATTGCAGACAGGGTAGTGTATTCAGATTTGGAAGAAACGCTTAATGGTTGTCTGGAAAGTGGTCACCTTCAACTTAATTTTTACAAGAAACTAATCGCAGAATTTTCAGATTTATTTGAAGGCAATAATGAGTTTATGAGTGCGTAATTTAATTTCCTATAAATTTAAATCCTGCCGAAATTAGGCTGTAGTGCAATCCGCTACTTCGTTTATAATAATCATATTTTAAATCTACACTCTTCAACCCAAAATATAGTAATCTCCACTTGGTAAAAATATCTGTATAACCAATTCCAAACCCGTATTGATTGGCTGAAAATTCAGAAAGATCATAATCTGAAGTATAAAATTCATCGGTTGAAAGTGCCATTTCGTATGGATAAAAGTAATCTGCAGCAGTTTGGTTATAAAAACGATAACTTGGATAGAGCGTGAACTTATCTGAAATTTTTATAGGAATTTCAACACTAGCGGTATGCGAATTTATTCCCCAATCATCAAAGTAGTAGCGGTAATAAGTTCTCAAAACGAACATTTCACTTAGGTAAAAATTTAATCTTCCCCCCACAGCTGTTTTAAAGCGGGTGTCAGGCAGCCTTTCAATATCATCAGCCAACTGAAAATTTTCTGCAAAACTGTCGGGAAGATCACTAAAATGTATTCTTTGGAAAGGGGTGGAAAGCAAGCCCTGTTGCTGAATTAAATCTAAAGAAAGCGAACCTTGAATATTTTTTGAAAGTATTTGCGAGAACCCAAAACCTAAGGAATATGAATTTCTATTTTTTGTATCCAGCCTTACAAATGTAGGCGAATCCCTTAATTCTATAGGGTATATTAATGTCCAGTTATCTAAATACACATTGGCGTGCACACTCAACTCTGTATTTTTTTCATTGAATAGTTTGGTATAACTACCGCCAACCCCTACAGAAAAATAATCGTATTCAGAAGAAACGGAAATTTTAGCACTAACAATATCATTTCGGGAATCGCTGCTGTGGGAGTATGTAACATTGCCTCCCGCCCAAAGATCGCTCGCTGAGGCGCCGGAAGAAGCGGTGAACGGATCTGCCTCACCGCCACCGTCAAATGGATCAACATTGCTGGAAGACGCCGATGTATAGGCAGAAACACCTGCATCTATTGTTAAAACATCATCATCATTTAAAGGAATGGCAACAACAAATGTTGGCGTAAAATCTGTAAGCTTCTCTGTGCCTATTCCACCGCTAACCGCGGCATTATCGCCATCTTGGCTG
>CAXBDO010000342.1:0-2874 GCA_963974165.1 uncultured Aequorivita sp. | reverse complement strand
ATTCAAGGGGTATATTTGAAAATGTACAAAATACTGTAGCCCATGACAATTAATATACACTATATAAAAATGCCTCCCAGTGCTGCTCTGAACGAATTTGTGGATAAGAAACTTCAGAAACTTGCCAAGAAATATGAATGGCTTATTAGGGCAGATGTAAGATTTAAAATGGAAAACAATGTTTACCGTAAAGGAAATATTTGCGAAATAGAATTAAGTCTACCCGGACCCAAAATTTTTGCCCATTCAACAAGCGAAACTTTTGAGGCTGCTGCAAAAGAAACAACTTCAGATTTGGCAAACCAACTTAAAAAGCGCAGATCAAATTTTACAACCTATTAAAAATTGCATTATGAAACGAATTTTAGTCCCCGTAGATTTCTCTGAACATTCAGATTATGCACTTGAAGTTGCCGCAAATATTGCCGCAAAACACAATGCTGAAATTATAGCCTTGCATATGATGGGCCTTAGCGACGCAGTTGTAACCCGCGAGGAAAGCAAAGAGATTTTTGAAGCTATGTTTTATATGAAATTAGCTGAAAAGCGTTTCGCAAATTTTCTTGATAAAAATTATTTGAAAGGAATTAAGGTAACCGATGCTGTGCATAATTATAAAGTATTCAGCGAATTGAACGATGTGGCTCTTGAACTCAACGCAGATTTAATAGTAATGGGATCTCATGGAAGTTCTGGTTTAAAAGAAGTTTTTGTAGGTAGTAACACCGAGAAAGTAGTGCGCACATCAGACATTCCGGTATTGGTTATTAAACATCGCCAACAAAATTTTAATCCGGAACAGGGAGTGTTTGCCTGCGACTTTTTAGAATCTTCAATAGGTCCTTACAGATACGCACAAAATATTTTTAACACCCTGGGCATTAATATGAAGATGCTATATGTAAATCTGGCAGGCGATTTTAGAAGTACTCGGGAAATAGAAAAACGAATACTCCATTTTTTAAAGAGTGCCGGAGAGCCAAATCCTTTAGATTTTTTAAATAGAGTAATTCAGTATAACGATTATTCGGTAGAGGCTGGAATTTTTGGATATAGCCGAGTAAGCAATGCAGATATTATTGCGCTGCCCACCCACGGCCGGCAAGGATTGGCTCATTTTTTCTCTGGTAGCATAGGCGAAGATGTTGTTAATCACTCAGAATTACCTGTTATGACATTTAAGATATAGTTAATTGCTATCGACAACAATTAACATTAAGAAGCAGGAATTCATTTTTTAATTCCTGCTTTTTTAATAACCTTATTACATTTTATGAATATTGTTTATTTCGGACCTTTAATTTTAATTATGGAGCCGAAACTATATTTATTCCATTCGAAGTGCCAATTCTGCTTACTCCCATTTCAATATATTTTTGGGCAGTTTTACGGTCCTTAATTCCGCCCGAGGCTTTTACTTTTAAGCTGTTTCCTACTTCTTCAACCATAATTTTTACGGCTTCTTCTGTTGCGCCACCAGTTCCAAAACCTGTTGAGGTCTTTACAAAATCTGCATTGGCAACTTTGCATATTTGGCAGGCCTTTCTAATTTCATCAGGGGTTAAATAACAGGTTTCAAGAATAACCTTCAAAGTTTTATCGCCAATTGCTTTTTTAACGGCTGCAACTTCATCTTGAATATGGTTGTGCCAAGCTGCTTTCAAAAACCCGATATTCAGCACCATATCAATTTCATCTGCGCCGGCTACAGTACATTGTTTTGCCTCAAAAATTTTGGTTTCGGTATTTGTCGCGCCCAAGGGAAAACCTACTACTGCCGCTATTTTTACATTGGTTTTTTCCAACGCCTTTTTAGCCAAAGAAACATAACAGCCATTTACGCAAACCGCATAAAACTGATGTTCCTTAGCTTCTTCGCAAAGTTTAATAATGTCTTGTGGCGTGGCGGTAGGTTTAAGCAGCGTATGGTCTATATACTGGCCCAGCTCCATTATTTGCTGTGTTGGTTGATGATAGATACAAGCGCATCTTTTTGTAAAACCCCACTTTGGCGCCAAAGCTGTTTCCCATTTTTAAATAAAATCATAGTGGGTACACCGCGCACCTGATAAACAGAGGCTAGCGGCTGATTGGCATCTACATCTATTTTTACGATTTTTACATTTTCGCCCAATTCATCTTTTACTTGTTTTAAAATGGGCGCAAGCATTTTGCAGGGGCCGCACCAATCTGCAAAAAAGTCTACAAGTACGGGCGTTTCAGAATTAATGATGTCTTTGAAGTTACTTTTCATCTTAAATAATTTTTAGGTGAGCAGCGGATTCTTTTTGTGTTTTCTTAAAACAGGTTGCAACATTTGAAGCGGTATTTTAATTGAATATGTACCGGTGTACGAAGGGCAAATAATGCAATCGTCAAAGTAATATTCTACCACATCGTCATTAATTACAAAGTTGTTTTTGGCATTGAAGAAATCGTCTGCCGAAATAGCCCAACAATCGTAATATATGTCGCCCGAATTGATTTTGTCTTTTAAAAGTGTATTCAATATGTCGCGTAGTTCCTCTTCAGTGCCACTATTAAAAAAATCTTCGTAATTCATAAAAGTGGCTCGCTCCAAATCGAAGTTCAAGCATTCAAAGGTATAAGCCGCATGAGCTGCACCGGTGTAGTGATTTTCCTTGTAAAATAGCACGCTAATTAATCTATCGTTTAAGTTGTAGATTTTATAATCTACCGTTCGCAATTCATTTTTGCGGGGAATGCCAAGCGAATCGCACAATCTTTGTTCTTCCAAAATTTGCTTTTCAACCCCTTTAGCATCTAAAAAATATTTGCTTAAATATTCGTTGAAATTTTCGAACTGCGGTTTTATATTTTCGTTTAAATACGGGTATTTAAAATCTAAAGTGT
>CAXBDO010000341.1:0-2880 GCA_963974165.1 uncultured Aequorivita sp. | reverse complement strand
GCTGAAACTACCTTACCCATGATGTTTATGGACGATGCCATTAGGGCTACCGTAGATATAATGGAGGCTGAAAGGGAAGATGTTAAAATAAGAAGCTCCTATAATCTTTCGGCCATGAGTTTTAATCCAGAAGAAATTACTGCCAGTATTAAAAAACACATCCCAGAGTTTTCCATTAGTTATGACCCAGATTTTAAACAGGCTATAGCAGATAGCTGGCCGCAAAGCATAAATGATACCGAGGCGCGGAATGATTGGGGTTGGAAAAGCGAAATTTCTTTAGATGAAATGACCGATATTATGCTCACCAATTTGAAGAAAGCATATTAACCATTTTATTCAAACTCTACTTCAAGAATAGTAGCTGTTCCATTTTTTCCTTCGTTAGAAATATAGAGCGTGCCATCTGGCGCAAAGGTTATACCTTCCGGCTGCGGAAAGGATTCGTGATAGAGTTTATGTAATTTTAAAGGCTTCCCAATATTATCCAAAATTAAAAGCTGTGGATTGTTTCCTTCCAAAATGTAGAAATTTCCACTTTTAGGATGAATGGCAAAATCTGATGGGAAAAAGTTGGCTACATCAACGATATCGTCGTCATTGGATTTCGATTTCAGAATAAATACCTTTATAGTTCTGACTATTTGGGTCTATGTTTTTTACTGTAAAAAGAAGTCGATTTTTTAGACTGTCGGCCGTTAGCGATTCAATATTGTGTCTGCCTGTAAAGGGAGTTTGGTACTCATTGGTTTTAAAGTTAGCATTTAAATAATTCTCAATTTCAAACAAGCGGCCATTGCTCTCCATAACATATGCGGTGCTGTCTATGGTAGTTAAACCTTCATAATCTCCCGCTTTTGCAAAATTTATCTTCTTCTCAACCAGATTGGTGTTTAGGTTGAAAATATAAATTATTCCTTCCTCGTCTTGTACACAGGCAATTTTGTCTTCGGCAATCCAACGTATTCCCGATACTTCATTTAAATCTACGGGCAAGTCCCATTTACGGATAATAGTATAGGTTTCTTGCTCCAATCTAGGGTTTAGTGCAGGATTTTCAAAGGCGTACCAAAGTACCCCTACAAATGCCAATACCCCGACAATAATAAAAAAGGCGATTCTATTTTCGTTCATAAACTAATTGTATAAAAGCATATAAATTAAGTGAAATTATACGCGACACTCCTTAAAATTATTATAAATGTTGATATAATGTTGTATTATGAAATGAGTTTTTCATTTACAGAATAAATTGAAGTTGGTTAAATCCTCAGTTTTCAGTTTCAGAAATTATCCCTGTTTTCGAAACTTTTAAGTATTTATTTAATAGGCATCCTTATCAACCTGGAGGCTTTTCGGAAACTTGACTCTTAGTGCCCTCATCAATCTCGAGACCTCGGGGGAATTTCACTCATTAGTTTCCTCACGAACTTGAATCTTATTGTAGCCTCACCAACCCCGAGGGAACCTGAATCTTATGGTAGCCTCATTAACCCCCGAGGCTTCGGGGGAACTTGGATCATATAGTAGCCTCACCAAGAATCGAACTTGGATCTAAAGTTTAGGAAACTTCTATTCTATCCATTGAACTATGAGGCCATTTAATGGGGCTAACAAATTTACTTATTTTGGAATAATAGTACCCAGTGAACAAATACAGTTTAGGATTTGCTATTTCGATTTCAATCTTTCGCGAAGCATGCATAATACCCCAATTTCTTCTTTGGAAAGGTTTTCCGCCTTTTTAAGCAATTGGTTTATTTCCTTTTCAAAATATTGTAGGGTGCGGCCTTGGGTATAATCTTCAATAATTCGCGGATCGATGTAAGAGCTTCGTGCAACGGATGGGGTATTGCCCAGCCTTTCCGAAACCCGGTTTACGGCTTCCTTTATATTTTTGTCAAGTAAGGATTGGTCTTTTTCTTGTACAACCCCCAGCTCGTCTAAAGCAATTGCGGCTATCATAGTACCGGCCCAAGTTCTAAAATCCTTTGCCGAAAATTCTTCGCCCATAACCTCGTGTATATAGGCATTTAGGTCATCACTTTTTACATCTACTACCTTGTTATTTTCATCTAAATATTTAAAGATTTCATAGCCCGGTAACTCATCAATTTCCTGAACAATTTTTGCCAATTTTTTATCTACTATATGTTTTTCCTGGTCTTTTCCAGATTTTCCGTTGTAGGTAAATATTAATTCATCGCCTTCAATATTAAGATGTTTACTGCGCATGGTTGTTAGGCCGTAAGTAGCATTTTCCTTTGCGTAAGCCTCACTTCCGGGTCTAAAAAATGCAGACTCCAAAAGCCGGACCATGGTAGCCATAACTTTTTCGCGATTCAGTTTTCGCTTGCGCAGATGTTGGCCGGTAACTCGGCGCATATGTTCCAATTGGCTGGCAAAATCGACAATACGATCGAATTTTTTTTGATTTTGCCGCTCTCTGTATTTGGGGTGATAAATATATTGTTTGCGGTCTTTATCATCCCTTCCGGTAACCAAGAGATCTGCCTTTCTGTTTTCGCTGATTTCAACATTTGTCCAGGCAGGAGGTATTACCAGTGATTCAATCCACGCCCTAACTTCTTTATCTTTTATGGTTTTCCCATTCTTATCCTTATAGGTAAACCCCTTACCGTGCCTTTTTCTATAATACATAGCCTTTTTTAAAATTAAATTTATAACAAAATTTTAATCTTTTAGCGTTGTTTTCTCGATATGGAATTTCTTTAGCCCTACATATTTTGGTAATCTTTGAATTTGCTGAGGTAAAAATTAGTTTTTCAAATTAAGAAGATGCGTGTTTTAAACATTTCAATAATATAAGTTTTTACAATAATGCAATAACTTTAAATACCGCTTCCCACTTTGAAGGTT
>CAXBDO010000340.1:0-2880 GCA_963974165.1 uncultured Aequorivita sp. | reverse complement strand
AATATTAGAATTGCTTCAACGTTACGAAGTAGATACAAAAGGAAAGCACACCGTTGTTATTGGCAGAAGTCACATTGTTGGTCGCCCGATGAGTATTTTAATGAGCCGTAAAGGTTGGCCAGGAAATAGTACAGTTACACTTACCCACAGCAACACAAAAAACATAGCGCAAATAACCACACAGGCAGATATCATTATTTCGGCATTGGGTGTTCCAAATTTCCTAAAAGCCGAAATGATAAAAGACGACGCCGTTATTATTGACGTAGGAATTACCAGGGTTGAAGACCCCAGCCATCCAAAAGGTTATGTAATAACAGGCGATGTAGACTTTGAAAATGTAAGCAAGAAAGCATCATTTATTACGCCCGTTCCCGGAGGAGTTGGGCCTATGACCATTGCCATGCTTTTAAAGAATACTTTATTAGCTCGCGAACAACGAAAGGTTTAAGCCTTTCCTTCTTCAGTCAATCGCCAATCTAAGTATTTGTGAAGGTCTGTTTCTATCCATCCCATTCCCATAGAAAGAACGGCTAAATCATCTATATACCCAATTCCTGGTATAAAATCGGGTACCAAATCTAGTGGATTGAAGATATAAACCATAGTAAATACAATAGTGCCGATGGTGAACCAAGGCACATTTGGATATTTGCCGTTTTTTACATCTTTTAGCATCGCAAATAAAATTTTACCGAGCTCTGCATACTTACGCAACGGCCCTGCGCTACTAAGTTTTTTGGAAATGGCTTCTTCATTGTCCATCACCAATTCAACATCTTCATCTTTTATTTTTGTAACCTTTTCTTTTACAAAGTCTTCATTCACTTTTGAATCCATCATAGCGATATTAGAAGGTTGCTTATTTTTCTTTTTTCCGAAGAACATATATTTCATTTTTTTTCTATCCTAAAAGTAACCAATTGAAAAATGAATACTTTTAAAATTTTGTTATAAATACTTTACAAGCACGAAAAAAATTGAAAAGGCAAATAATAAATGAAGAAACCAATAAGGTTTAATTGCCTTAGGATCTTTTCCGAAGAATAGCTTAGTAATAGTGAACATAAAGCTTCGATGTTTGGCTATAAAATTATACGTGTTATCGCTCAGTACGGTAAACCAATTATATTTTAAATACCATCGATGCCAACGTAAATCTGCATTTTCAAAATAGGTGAAACTTTTATATGCCGAATCTGGTCCACTGAAAACAGCACCATCGGTTTCAATTAACCGGGAGGCCTTTTTAAATTCTTTTAAAGGAATGTCTGGAAAGTTTTCGGCAACTTCCTGATAGGTTTTATAGTCAATACGATCATCGGTTTTAGATTTCCAATGGGTAACCCAATATCTGCAAAAACCACATTCCCCATCCCAAACTAGCATCGGTTTGGAAATGGGAGGATATGCCGTTTTTTCTATTTTTGAAAACATCGCATTTTAAAAATTTACAATCTTTCTTCCTCTGTAATTGAATCTTCCTTGCCGTATTTAAAGCGATATATTTTAACGATAACCATAAAAAGGCTTATCAATAAAGGCCCAAAAATTAAACCGATAAAGCCAAATAAGGGCACGCCAACAATAACCCCGATAAGTGTGATTAAAGGGTGTACATTGTCTAATTTCTTAAGAACATAAAGCCGAATAATATTGTCTGTGGAACCAACAATAACAAAACCATAAATTAGTATGCCCCAAGCCTGAAAGCTATCTCCAGCCGAAAGGGTCAGGATAAAAACGGGTAAAATCCCCAATAAAGTTCCTACAAAGGGAATCATACTTCCAACGGTTACGATAACAAACCAAAAGAAGGGATCTTCAATCCCAAATATTATAAAACCAATGAGGGCAACAATTCCTTGTGCCACTGCTACCAATGGAATACCTAGAGCGTTAGAGCGTACCATTGCCTGCACTTCTACGCCTATTTCCTGTAAATTTTTACGGTCCATAGGAATATAATCTTTCAGTGAATCTTTAAGGTCGCCACGATTGGTGAACATATAGTACAACAGAAAATACATAAGACCAATGGCTATAAAGGCATTAAATGTTCCGCCCACCAAACCTTGCAGGTTAGACGATATCCATTCACTTATGGCCGAAGCATCTATCTGCGAACTTAAATCATAACCTAGCTGATCTTCAATTTTTCCTAACTGATTTTTAACCGCGTGGGTTACCTCTTCCGAATTTTTAACTGCCTTGCCAATTTTATTGGTAAGCATCATAATAATTCCCGCCACAGGAATTAAAATTAAAATAAAAGAAAGTAACATAAGTATTGTAGCTGCAAGTGGCGGACTCCATTTTCTTTTAATAACCAGAGTGTCCATCCATTTCCGCATTAGAACATAAATGGTTATTGCGCCCAAGACCCCAGTTAAATAAGGAAGTAATTCCCTAAAAATTAAGGTGCCCATTAGCAGAATAAGCAGAATGACAAAGACTTGTCTAATTATTTGTGGAGGTATTTGTTTGCTCATTTTGCGAATAGTTGTGTTAAATCTGCAAATGCCTTAAACTCTAGAGCATTGCCTGCTGGATCCTTAAAAAACATAGTGGCCTGTTCGCCCACTTGCCCCTTAAAGCGAATATAGGGTTCAATAATGAACGTAATATTTTTCTGTTTTAATTTTTCTGAAAACCTGTTAAAGGTTTCCATGTCCAAAACAACCCCGAAATGCGGAACCGGAACTGCCTTGCCATCTACCGGATTATTGCTTTCTTTTTTCTTTTCCATTTGTTGGTCCAAATGGATTACAAGTTGGTGTCCAAAGAAATTATAATCTACCCAATGGTCGCTGCTTCGGCCTTCGGTAAGTTCTAGGGTTTCGGTATAAAAAGTTCTGCAGCGTTCCAAATTATCTACAG
>CAXBDO010000339.1:0-2885 GCA_963974165.1 uncultured Aequorivita sp. | reverse complement strand
CAACGGTCGCAAACAATACCTTTGTAGCGGATTCTTTTATATTTACCACAGGCACACTCATAATCCTTTACCGGACCAAAGATGCGCTCACAGAAAAGACCGTCACGCTCTGGCTTATGTGTACGGTAGTTGATTGTTTCGGGCTTTAATACTTCACCGCGTGATTCTGCCAAAATAGATTCAGGAGAAGCCAAACCAATAGAAATCTTGTCAAATTTCTGTACTGTGTTTTCTTTATTTCTGTTCATCATGATTTAAAATAAACTTTGTTGTTGTTGTAGAAACCATTTAATATGATTTCGGAAAGAATTTTGAGATCCCCGCCTTCGCGGGGATGCCAATTTATTCTTCTAATCTAATATCAAGACCCAATCCTTTCAATTCGTGCATAAGTACGTTGAAAGATTCTGGTAATCCTGGTTCTGGCATGGTTTCACCTTTTACGATTGCCTCGTAGGTTTTCGCCCTTCCAATAACATCATCAGATTTAACAGTCAATATTTCTCTAAGCGTGCTGGATGCACCGTATGCTTCCAAGGCCCAAACTTCCATCTCTCCAAAACGCTGACCACCAAATTGTGCTTTACCACCAAGCGGCTGCTGCGTAATAAGTGAGTACGGTCCAATGGAACGTGCGTGCATCTTATCGTCCACCATGTGGCCCAATTTCAGCATATAGATTATACCTACGGTTGCAGGTTGATCAAAACGCTTCCCGGTTCCACCATCAAATAGATAGGTATGTCCGAATCTAGGAATTCCAGCTTCATCAGTCAATTCATTAATCTGGTCTATAGTTGCACCATCAAAAATTGGGGTAGCATATTTGCGACCTAATTTTTGTCCAGCCCATCCAAGAACGGTTTCATAAATCTGCCCAATGTTCATACGCGATGGTACCCCAAGTGGGTTCAACACGATATCTACAGGAGTTCCATCCTCAAGGAAAGGCATATCTTCCTCACGTACAATACGTGCAACAATACCTTTGTTTCCGTGACGTCCCGCCATCTTATCTCCTACTTTCAGTTTACGCTTTTTAGCGATGTAAACTTTTGCAAGTTTTAAGATTCCGGAAGGAAGCTCATCTCCAACAGAGATGGTAAACTTCTCACGACGCAAGTTACCTTGAAGGTCGTTTTCCTTAATTTTATAGTTGTGCATTAAATCTGCAACCAACACGTTGGTCTCATCATCTGTAGTCCAAGTACCTCCAATTAAGTGGGTGTAATCGTCAACAGAATGAAGCATTTTTAATGTGAACTTCTTTCCTTTTGGGAATACTACTTCACCAAGGTCATTATTGATACCTTGGGCAGTCTTTCCGCCTACAATAGCAAAAAGTTTTTCAACCAATACATCTTGAAGCGCAGTAAACTTCGCTTCGTATTTAGCCTCAAGTTCTGCGATGTCTTCTTTATCTTTTGCGCGCTTACGTTTATCTTTAACGGCACGTGCAAACAACTTCTTCTCTATAACTACACCATTCAAAGAAGGTGAAGCCTTAAGGGAAGCATCTTTTACATCGCCTGCCTTGTCTCCAAATATGGCGCGAAGCAGTTTTTCCTCTGGGGTTGGATCGCTTTCTCCTTTTGGAGTAATTTTTCCGATAAGAATATCGCCAGGTTTTACCTCGGCCCCTATTCTAATCATCCCGAATTCATCAAGATCTTTTGTAGCTTCTTCCGAAACGTTTGGAATATCGTTGGTTAATTCTTCGTTACCAAGTTTGGTGTCTCGAACTTCCAAAGAATATTCGTCTATGTGGATAGAAGTAAAAATATCTTCGCGAACTACTTTTTCAGAAATTACGATTGCATCCTCAAAGTTATACCCTTTCCAAGGCATGAAGGCAACCTTCATATTTCGCCCAAGTGCAAGTTCACCTTTTTCGGTAGCATATCCTTGACAAAGAACCTGTCCTTTTTTCACTCTATCGCCTTTGCGAACAATAGGCTTAAGGTTAATAGAAGTACTTTGGTTTGTCTTTCTGAATTTTACTAGTTGATATGTCTTTTCGTCCGTATCAAAACTAACCATACGTTGGTTTTCGGTACGGTCATACTTAATTGTAATTTCGTTTGCATCAACGTATTCAACAACACCATCTCCTTCAGCATTGATCAATACACGGCTATCTGAAGCAACTTGTCTTTCAAGACCAGTTCCTACGATTGGCGAATCTGCAATTAACAAAGGTACGGCCTGACGCATCATGTTTGAGCCCATCAGCGCACGGTTAGCATCATCATGTTCCAAGAATGGAATCAACGATGCCGAAATAGATGCAATCTGGTTAGGCGCAACGTCTGCATAATTAAGTACAGTTGGATCTACCAATGGGAAATCGCCTTCCATACGAGCAATTACTTTTTCTGCTTCAATTACCCCTTTATCAGACAACGGAATGTTGGCTTGGGCAATGTGCATATCTTCTTCTTCTTCAGCAGAAAGATAAATTGGTTGATTTTTAAAGTCGATTTTTCCGTCAGTTACTTTACGGTAAGGCGTTTCAATAAAGCCTAGGTTGTTCACTTTTGCATAAACTGAAAGTGAAGAGATCAAACCAATGTTTGGTCCTTCAGGAGTTTCAATTGGGCAAAGGCGACCGTAGTGGGTATAGTGAACGTCACGAACCTCGAAACCTGCTCTTTCACGAGATAAACCTCCTGGTCCAAGAGCCGAAAGACGACGCTTGTGCGTAATCTCTGCCAAAGGATTGGTCTGGTCCATAAATTGTGAAAGCTGGTTGGTACCGAAGAAAGAGTTGATAACTGAAGATAAAGTCTTCGCGTTAATCAAATCTATTGGTGTAAACACCTCGTTATCACGAACGTTCATACGCTCACGAATGGTACGTGCCATACGGGCAAGACCAACACCAA
>CAXBDO010000338.1:0-2900 GCA_963974165.1 uncultured Aequorivita sp. | reverse complement strand
AAAATTCCATTTACGGGAACCTTTGCCAATTTCTCTACCGGAAGAGTTTACGACCAGATTAGACAAAGTGTTGCCTACAGTGGTAAAAATGTAAAAATATGTGCGTCGCATGCAGGATTAACTTTAGGTGAAGACGGCGCGACCCACCAAATATTGGAAGATATCGGGCTTATGAAAATGCTTCCTGGGATGACGGTAATCAATACTTGCGATTACAACCAAACCAAAGCGGCTACCATAGCCATTGCAGATTATGAAGGTCCAGTTTACCTTCGCTTTGGAAGACCGAAAGTTGCAAACTTTACGCCTGCAGACCAAAACTTTCAAATAGGAAAGGCGGTGCATTTACAAGAAGGTACAGATGTTACTATAATTGCAACCGGACATTTGGTTTGGGAAGCTTTACAGGCTGCTGAAACTTTAAACGAAAACGGTATTTCCGCAGAGGTTATAAACATTCACACCATTAAGCCTTTGGATGACGATGCTATATTAAATAGCGTAAAGAAAACTGGCTGTGTTGTTACCGCTGAAGAGCATAACTTTTTGGGTGGACTAGGTGAAAGTGTTGCTCGTTTATTATCTACGCAGCACCCTGCACCGCAAGAATTTATTGCCACTAAAGATACTTTCGGCGAATCGGGTACTCCAGAACAACTGATGGATAAATACGGTCTAAATGCTGCTGCCATTGAGGCGGCAGTTAAAAAGGTAATTGCGCGAAAGTAATATTCAACCTATTTTTAATTAAAAAGCCCCACTTCAGAAAAGTGGGGCTTTTTTTATGCAATGAATAAATCCGATTTTAAATAGTCGGATCTAAATAATCTGGTGTACCATTTCCATTTGTATCTGGGAAGGTTAAAACGCCATTCACTATTTCAATTTCAAATTTGGTGAGGCGACCGTCATTGTCGTCGTCATTATCTATATAGTTTGGTGTGCTATCGCCATCGGTATTATCATCCATCAAATAACCATTATCGTTAAGGTCTTCCATATAAGAAGGAATTCCATCTTCATCGTGGTCTGCAATTTCAGAATCAAATAATTCAAAAGAGAAAATAAGTTGATCATATTCATTTAATCCACCTGTACCTGGAGGATATTGATAATATGCCAGACCTGAAGGGATAAATACTGCTCCAATACCGAAATTTTCGAATGACAGAGTGCCATCAGGATTGGAAGTTACACTGGATGCCCCTCTAAATTGTATAATAGCCTGTTGTAAGCCTCTAATAATTCCAGGACTTGTAGGCGTATCTACCAAACTAAATCTTACAGGAATTACTGAACTGTCAAACAAATCAAGGTTCAACAATCTACCATCGTAAGTGTTAATAGTGTAATCTGAAAAATGAGGAATATCTCCTCCCCCTTCACGAACTTTCAAATAATACAGTTTATAAGTAACAGACGGGTCTACCAAATCATCTACTTCCAAGAAATCTACTTGGTCAATTAAAGGAGTTTTAGAAGCATTATCGCCAGCTATTGTATCAAAACTAATTTTAAAATTTTCTGGGTCAGCTTGGAATTCCTCGTAATTATAGAAATGTGTTTCCAAAAAGGTTTCAATTTCAGCCTGCGCTCTTAATGCTTCCGGTCCGCGATCGCGGGGCGGGATAATTGTGGGCCCATCGTCATCGTCTTTTTTGCAAGAAACCGTAACAACAAGCATTACTATTAATAAGGCAAAGGCATATTTAATTTTTATCATCATCAATATTTTGTGGGCGCAAGATACAATTTTCCGCTATTTTTGCACACTACATTAACGTTGTTTTGGAGATATTAATTATGAGGATTGACAAATATTTATGGGCAGTTCGATATTTGAAAACTAGAAATATGGCGACCCAGGCATGCAAAAAAGGTTCGGTGCGCGTTAATGGAGATATTGTGAAGCCGGCGCGCGATGTTTATCCGGGCGACAATATTACCCTTCGCAAGGACCAGATAAATTATGAAATGCAAGTATTAGACCTGCCCGCAAGCCGCGTGGGAGCTAAATTGGTGGATATATACAGAAAAGATACCACCCCAAAGGAAGCATTTGAAACAAATGAAATGCTCCAATACGCCAAAACATATTATCGCAAAAAAGGTGTGGGCCGCCCCACCAAAAAAGACAGAAGAGATTTGGACGACTTTACCGAATCTTCCGACGAGGAAAAAGAGGCGCAATAAGTATAAATTCAAAATAATAGCAGATGCAAGAATCAAAAACCGTTATTCTAGATAAAAAACAGATAGCCCACAAAATAAAAAGAATTGCCTACCAAATCTATGAAACCAACGTAACAGAGAAAGAAGTGGTAGTAGCTGGTATTACGGGCAATGGTTTTTTGCTGGCAAAAAAACTGAAAGTGGAACTGGAGAAAATTTCACCCATAAAAGTTTTGCTCTGCGAAGTTTTAATAGACAAAAAGAACCCTACCAAACCAATTACAACTTCGTTGGAAAAAGAGGATTATCAAAACAAGTCTTTGCTTTTGGTTGATGATGTTCTACATTCCGGAACAACGTTGATTTATGGGGTAAAACACTTCTTGGAAGTTCCGTTAAAGCAATTTAAAACCGCCGTTTTAGTTGATAGAAACCATAAGAAATATCCGATAAAAGCAGATTTTAAAGGAATCTCTCTCTCTACTTCATTAAATGAAAATGTTTCCGTTATTTTCGAAAAAGGCGATGACCGGGCTATTTTAGAATAATTCCCTCACGATTTTTTCAACAGTTGCATCTATGCTTTCTGTACTGCTATCAATAATTAAGGAAGCCTGGTTGTAATAGAACGCCCTTTCAAAAAGATGTTTTCTTATAAAATCATTCACTTCTTCCTTGGATTTGAGATGCGCCAATAAGGGTCGTTTATCTTTTTCCTGGAACAACCT
>CAXBDO010000337.1:0-2903 GCA_963974165.1 uncultured Aequorivita sp. | reverse complement strand
TTACAAATTCGGCCAGCTTTTTGGAGGTGTACATTCCTTAAATATCCGTACCTTTGCCCGATTTATAAAAATACTGAGACTAAACAATAGCAATAATTAATTAAGAATACAATGGCAAACGTAAGAGATTTAAAAAAAGACATTAACTATGTTTTAGGCGATATTATAGAAGCTGTCTACATTTGGGAACTAACCAATGCAGATAAGGAAAATAAGAAAGCCGATGCAATAATTGAAGAGGCAATTATAACCTTTGATGAGCTTATTACCAAAGTGAACCAAAAGGATGTTGATAACAAAAAGAAACATTTCAAGGAAATTAACAACGAACTTGAAACACGTGGCAGAGAACTAATAGCCAAGATTAACGCGCTATAATATAGTATCTCCCTTTTTACGCAATTCTATAAAAGACTTCAATTCCTTACCGTATTTGGAGTCTTTTATTTTTATATCAAGTGCATTGTAAACGGTATCCAAATATTTTACATTAGAATTATACGCTTCACTTAGTATTAAATAAGGCGCCGCTTCATAATCCTTATTATTCAGCGCGAAATTAATGGTTGTAAAATATTTGCTTTTAATTAAAGCTTCTTGTTTTCGGTTTAAATCCAATTCAATCGAGTCTGAATTTTTCTTTCTATTCTTAAAACGCTCTTCAATATACTCGAGGTTTTTAGAAACGTAGCGTTGTCTCAATTTTTCATAAGCCTTTAAAATACTATCGTTTGCAGAGCCTTTTACAACGGCTGCACTTCCAAAATTTTTCAAATTGGTTTCAATAGTAATTGGTCCATTTTCTGCGAAAAAAGTAATACGGTCATCGCGCAAGGTGCCGTCTTTCAATCTTACATATAAGTAATAAATTTCTGGGCTTTCAATTTTTTCTGAAAAGGCAAAATCTGATGAACCGTCAACTATAACCGAATCTACCGTTACCAATATTGTATCCTCAAACTTTTGAAGTAGAAGTGTACCTTTTTTAAGGCCTTTTACAGTGCCCGTAAGTTGCATTTTATCAGTGTCTGTGGCGCAGCCAATGATTGTTAATAGTATTAAGGTAATAGAAAGGAAATAGCGCATTTCGTCTTTTTTTAAAGGAATGCAAATATGGATAATTTTTTTAAATTTTTAGGCCCCCGCAGCTAATTGCATTAATACGGTACATAAAATTGCAGCTACCGTTCCTATGGCATAACCAAAGACCGCCAATAAAACCCCCACGGTGGCGAGCGATGGGTGGAAGGCGGACGCAACAATGGGTGCCGACGCAGCGCCTCCAACATTGGCTTGGCTACCAACAGCCAAGAAAAAGTAGGGCGCACGTATTAATTTTGCAACCAAAATCATTAATCCCGCATGAACGCTCATCCAAACCAAGCCAATTACAATTAGCCACATATTGTCGAAAATTAAGGTGAGATCCATCTTCATTCCTATACTGGCAACTAAAACGTAAATGAATACACTTCCGAATTTACTGGCGCCTGCACCTTCGTACGATTTCAGTTTTGTAAAAGAGAGTAGTACCCCAATGATAGTTGTTATCGTAATCATCCAAAAGAAACTGGAATCAAGGAATGTAAATATATTTCTGGTAATTCCCTTTGGAATTCCGTTAACTACCGATGTAAAAAACGCGCTTAAAAAGTCGGCGCCGAAATGTGCAATACTAACCGTTCCGAAGGCTATTGCTGCAAGAATCATTAAATCTGTCAACGAGGGGTTTCTGTCTACCTTTTTGGAATACTCTGAAACCTTATCTTTTAAATGATCGATAGCTGAAGTATCTGCTTTAAGCCATTTATCAATTTTGGCAGATTTCCCAATTCCAAATAGAATGATTGCCATCCAAATATTTGCAACAACTATGTCTACGAATACCATTCCGCCGTAAAGTTTTTGGTTGTAGCCATAAATTTCCAACATAGCCGTTTGGTTTGCGCCACCGCCAATCCAGCTTCCGGCTAAGGTAGAAAGCCCACGCCAAACCGCATCGGCACCTTCGCCACCAACGGCTTCAGGATGAATGGAACCCACAATTAGAACCGCCAAAGGTCCGCCCAATACAATACCAATTGTACCGGCGAAGAACATAATGAGGGCTTTGGGCCCTAAATTTATTACTCCTTTTACGTCTATACTTAACGTCATAAGTACCAGCGCGGCCGGTAAAAGGTAGCGACTAGACATATAATATAAGCTGGAACTGCCCACTGTTGCTTCGCCAGCATCATTAACCGATACCCATTCTGGGGAAATTATTCCTGATGTAGTTAATAATGCAGGAAGAAAGTATGCCATAAATAATGCAGGCACAACGCCATAAAACTTCTTCCAGAAGCCTTCTTCCTTAGAAGAGGTATAAAAAATGAAGCCTAAGGCTATCATTAAAATTCCGAAAACAATAGTGTCGTTAGTAAAAAAGGGAGTAGAATCTTTTACAATTTCGGCGGCTGTATCTTGCATTATTAAAGGTTTTGCTGCAAAATACAATTATTTTTTAATTTGTATTATTTTTTGATGAAATCACTTATAACTTCAATCAATTTAGGGATTACGGGCAGGTTATAAATATTGTATGATTTACTGTTTTCCAAATCATTGCCTTCAATTTCCTTCAAAACATGGTTCATGTTTTTTATGATTTCATATTGGGCATCGGGTTTGGCTTTTTTCAATAATTCGGCTTCAGAAACTTGAACTTGAATGTCTTTTTCGCCATTAATAATTAATACCGGAATTTCCAGTTTTGCAATTTCCTCCTGGGGGTTGTATTGCATCCACGTAAAAATAAATGGCTGTATTTCCTTTCTAAAAATTGAGGCTAGGCCGGGGCTAAAATTATAGGCTACACCGTTGGCGCGAAGATCGTCGAATGATGTACGGGCATTATCTGC